>JAEYNI010000059.1 GCA_023412635.1 Bacillota bacterium | reverse complement strand
GTATCGTAAATTATATGTAATTCAATTGTAAACTTATAATCTATTTTTCCTTATTTTTGTTATGTTCTTTTGAGTTACCACTATTTTCATTACTTGAACCGCTGTTGTTAGAGGACTCATTGCTGTTACTGTTGTTATTGCTATTGCTGCTGCTATTGCTGTTGGTATTGCTATTACTGTTACTGTTGTTATTGCTGCTGCTATTGCTGTTGTTATTGCTGTTGCTGCTATTGCTATTGCTGCTATTGCTGTTGCTATTGCTATTGCTGCTATTGCTGTTGTTATTGCTATTGCTGCTGCTATTGCTGTTGTTATTGCTGTTGTTATTGTTATTGTTATTGTTATTGCTATTGCTGTTACCGGAATCTTTCTTGGACTTTTTACTACTTTCTACATTTTTATTTCCGAATCCCTCATTCGTTGTATTATTTGTAGATTCATCGGTAACTTTAGTTTTATTGTCTGGACTTATTCCGTCAGTTGATTCTTCGTTCTTTTTGTCTGTATAGTCTTCAGGCCAATCTGAGTCAGATTGGCTTTTTGAACCCTTTTGCGGTTTATTTTTATCTGTATTGCCTTGGTTTGAAGGTTTATCGGATTTATCCTGTTCTGTAGTAGGGACTTGCTTGTCCGACTTATCCCGCTTAGCAGGTTTATTGTCGCTGGCTTTATTGAGCTTATCTCTATTGTCGGGCCTACCCGAAGCATTCCTGATTTCAGCTTCATGTTCCCCAATGGCTTCTGAATCCTTATTATTATTATTATTGTCTTTTACTTTATTTCCTCCGTCCTGCATATCAGCTTTTTGTTTACCGGAGTTGTTATTATTGTCTTTTTTATCAGGAGACTTCTCTATATCCTTATCTATGCTACTGGACTTACTATTTTTAACCTTATCCAACATATCGGAAACACGATCTGTTTTTGCCTTTTCAATAGTTATATCTAGGTCTGAGTCCTTGATTTCCATATATAATTCATATCTTCCCATAGAGATATTATTCTCAACAGCAGCCTTTCTACGCTCAGGTGTAAGTTTCAGGATATCAGGCTGAATACTTGTCGAGCCAATTTCAACTTTTAGGCTTTGTATATCAGTAAGTAAGGAAGATAGAGCCTTATCGTTGTCGGCAGTTGCTTCGCTGCCTTCTGAACCCAAAGAGGCAGAAACTAATACCTTGTTTGATTTTTCCTCGCTTAAGTAACCCATTTCTTTAGAATATTCAATAACTTGTGAAATTGCTGTTTTTACAGGCATTTCCTCAAGCCTAAGCTCTTTTAACAGCTTTTGAGCATCGGTATTTAAAGCTTTTATACTTAAAACCTTTGAAGAAGGGTCAACAGCAAATTCAATACTTGGGTTAATATCCACATCAACATATGCAAAAACTTTTACAGGAGCGAAAACCTGCAGGTATAGAACTGAGAAGAGAGCCAAAACAAATACACTTGCTGCTAATGTAGCGTATCTTATATAACGGTTGGTTTTCTTGATAGGTTTTGCTTCATTGAAGACCAATTGCTGACCGACAAACATATCCGGTGTTCTTTTTATAGAAATGAAATCACATTTCTCAGTCATAACAATAGCTTTTTTATTGTTAAGTTCCAGAATAGAACCCTTATACTCTGCCATTCTATTTACCGCCTTTCTCAACATTCTCAACATAACTCTTTAGCGTTCCAAGGGTACTGATTAGAATTATGTATACTGAAATGATGAATTTTCTATTTCTTTCAATGGTTTTATGATTAACGTCCACCAATTTCATAAGATCTGTCATTGGTAAGGTTTTCTTTTTTTCTAGTTTTTCTGACAAGTCCTTATTTTCAGCAATTACCTTTGCTATTTTAATGGATAACCGCTTGGAATCCATGTGTTTTGGAGCGGTATTAACCAGATCTTTTAAATTGATACCAAAAGAAGACAACCTTTTAATAAAGCTTTCAATTTCTTCCTTCATTTCTACATTGCTGAATTGGGAAGATGAATCTATTGTAAAAAACTTATTCTCAAATGAAATATTTCCTTCCTCATCCTGACGCTCAAAATAGGACATTGGAAATACCTTGTTGTTTTTGGCTTCTTTTCTCTTAAAATCTATAATACGTCGTTTAATAACGGTTTCCGCAAAGCTTAAGAAACCGGAGTTTTTACTATCGTCAAAGCAATCAATTGCTTCATTGAAAGCCAGAAGCCCAACGCTGTATTCTTCACTATTTTCTAAATCTATATATGTTCCAATGCTTTTGGAAACTACCTTAATAATAAAAGGGTTATATTCTTTGATAAACTTTTCCCTTAAATCCATATCACCGTTTTTAATGTTTTTAATTAACTCTCCAAGGTACACGGATCTTCGTCGTGATTTATTAAATATATGTAAAATAGTCAATAATACTTCACTCCTCGCAATATTATTCGTACCCTTGATGTAATTTTAGTGGGGCAACTGAAGATTTTGAATTTTCTATAAATAAAGTATAGTTGTTTTATTCATATTAATAAAGGTAAATCTTTAGTGGAAAATAAACCCATAAGTAACAGAACCACAAAATATACATTCCGGGTTGTATAAGTTAAATAGCAGGCAATAATATGCATTTCTATTGACACACTTTTTTAGGTAATATATAATTATTACTAGGTAATAATAACTAATAATATTTTAAGGTAATAAGTCAACCTCTGGGGTTGAAGAAATAATGTGTTTTTCCACTTTTGTTCTTAGGCAGGATATCATGAAGGAGGTTTATATGTCACAGAAAGAAAAGATTGAAAGCTTAAAAAGTATGAAAGCATCTATCGCTTTGGGCGGTGGGCAGGATAAGATTGAAAAAAGACATACTGAAGGTAAATTTTCAGCCAGGGAAAGAATTGATATGTTATTTGATGAAGGCAGCTTTGTTGAAATTGATGCTTTTATCGAATCAAGATGCTTTGATTTCGGAATGCAAAAAAAGAAGCTTGCCGGTGATGGAGTTGTTACAGGCTACGGAACCGTAAACAGTAGAAAAGTATTTGTAGCATCTCAGGATTTTACAGTAATCGGCGGTTCACTTGGCGAAATGCATGCAAAGAAAATAACTAAAGTGATGGATATGGCTGTTAAAATGGGAGCCCCCTTTATTGCTATAAACGACTCTGGAGGTGCCAGAATAGAAGAAGGACTTGATGCTCTTTCGGGCTACGGTGATATTTTTTACAGGAATACTCTTGCTTCAGGTGTTATTCCGCAGATATCGGTAATTATGGGACCATGTGCAGGCGGTGCTGTGTATTCACCTGCAATAACAGACTTTATATTTATGGTTGAAAATACAAGCCAGATGTTTATAACAGGTCCTCAGGTTATAAAATCAGTTACAGGTGAAGATGTATCAGTTGAAAAGCTCGGCGGTGCAGATGTACACACAGCAGTAAGTGGTGTTGCCCACTTTAAATCAGCTAATGAAGAAGAATGTATTGAAGATATAAAAAGACTTCTCAGCTTCATACCTGATAATAATGTTTCTGATACTCAATATTACGGTACTGCAGACAGTGTCAACAGAATAATTGAAAGCCTGAATGAAATAATCCCTGAAGAATCAAACAAGCCATATGACATGTTTGGCATAATTGAAGAAATTGTTGATGACGGCGATTTCATGGAAATACACGGTGCTTTTGCGCAAAATATAATTATAGGGTTTGGAAGATTGAATGGAAAATCAGTTGGTATAATAGCTAATCAGCCAAAGGTAATGGCTGGTTCTCTTGATATGAATGCAGCTGATAAAGCAGCTCGTTTTGTACGTTTCTGTGATGCCTTCAATATTCCACTTTTGACATTAACAGATGTGCCTGCGTTCCTTCCGGGGGTTGCCCAGGAACATAACGGCATCATCAGACATGGTGCAAAGCTGCTTTATGCTTTCTCAGAAGCAACAGTTCCAAAGGTAAATGTGATCTTGAGAAAGGCATATGGTGGAGCTTATATAGCAATGAACAGCAAAACCATCGGAGCAGACATGGTGTTTGCATGGCCTTCTGCCGAAATAGCCGTTATGGGTCCTGATGGCGCAGCTAATATAATATTTAAAAAGGAAATAACTGCTTCTGAAAATCCAGCTGAAACAAGAAAAGAGAAGATTGCTGAATACAGGGATAAATTCTCAAATCCTTATGTCGCTGCGGCAAGAGGCTATATAGATAATGTTATTGAACCTTCAGAGACAAGAGTAAAAATTATTATGGCTCTTGAAATGTTGAATACAAAGAGGGAGAACAGACCTTCCAAGAAACACGGAAATATTCCACTTTAATTAGAAGATGGAAGTAAGAAGTTAGAAATTAGAGGTTAGAGGTTGGAAGTTAGATGCTGGATGAAGGAAGTTGGGAGCTGGAATAGGTAGCTAGGAGACAGATGTCAGGAGACCGGAGTCAGGAGTTTGAGGTTAGTAGTTAGCTGCCGATAAAATAAAGGCATCATGTGTAATAGGAAATTCATTGATATGGAGGGAATTACTATGAGTAAATATATAATTAAGGTAAACGGAACCCCTTATGAGGTAGAAGTGCAGGAAATAGGCGGCTCAAGCCCCGCGATGGCACCTGCAGCTGTTAAGCCTAAAGCAAGAGCATCGGCAGGACAACAGGCTGTAAAGACAACACAACCAGTTGCTGCAAGTGCCGGGGATGTTATAGCCCCAATGCCTGGAACGGTTCTAAAGGTTAAGGTTTCGGCTGGTGATACAGTAAAAAAAGGTCAGGTATTACTGATCCTTGAAGCTATGAAGATGGAAAACGAAATAGTTTCTCCTGCTGACGGAAAGGTTGCTGCATTATATGTTGAACCCGGCAAGTCTGTAACAGCTCGTGAAGTTATGGTAACTATTGCTTAACAACGCGAAGCAACCTTTTATGCGTTGATCTATGTTCTTCGCGTATCATAAAGCCGCAAACGGCTTTTTATCACTATTTGTAGACGTGCCAAGTACCTTATGCTTGGACAATGTTAAAAGGAGATAGGTATGGGAGTTAGAATTACTGAAACAGTATTAAGAGATGCACATCAGTCACTTATCGCCACCAGAATGAGAACTGAAGATATGCTTCCCATTGTTGAAAAACTCGATGATGTGGGCTATCATTCGCTGGAAGCATGGGGTGGAGCTACTTTCGATGCATCTATGAGATTCTTGAATGAAGATCCCTGGGAGAGACTCAGAAAAATAAAAGCAGTAGCTAAGAAAACGCCTTTACAAATGCTGTTAAGAGGTCAGAATCTTCTGGGGTATAAGCACTATGCGGATGATGTGGTTGAATATTTCATACAGAAGGCTATTGCCAACGGTATGGATATAATGAGAATATTCGATGCCTTGAATGACCCGAGGAATATAGAAACAGCTATAAAGGCTTGTAAGAAGGAGGGTGGGCACGCTCAGGGGTGCATATGCTATACGGTAAGCCCTGTTCACAGTCTTCAGCTTTTTGTAGAGGATGCAAAAAGAATTGAAACTATGGGAGCGGACTCCATATGTATAAAGGATATGGCGGGTCTTT
>JAEYNI010000057.1 GCA_023412635.1 Bacillota bacterium | reverse complement strand
TTTTTCATTTTGCAATCGCTCCTTTAAAAAGATTTGTAAATCAATTTTAAAGGATAAAATTCAAAGAAACAGTGAAAACCAAAAAACTGATGTAAAAAATCACATCAGCTATTTTAGGCACAAAAGTTTAAAATTTAATTGCCACCGCAGTAGCGGTTTAGTTCAATGAATAGATAGTGCAGTAACTTGAACATTGACAGCTGAATAGTGCGGTAGTATGAATTGACTATAATAAAATCTAGTTGTAATATGAATTTGTGACGAATTTGATTTGATAT
The DNA here is from genome assembly GCA_023412635.1 of Bacillota bacterium. Classification (GTDB taxonomy): domain Bacteria; phylum Bacillota; class Clostridia; order Acetivibrionales; family DSM-1351; genus Ruminiclostridium. The sequence goes on along the minus strand of JAEYNI010000057.1, from coordinate 3,908 downwards.
AATGTGTGAAACAAAGATTTCAGAAGGGAGTTAATGTCGGTGAAAGAGCATATATTACAGGTTATTTATTTAATTGATGGTATACAGACTGTAATACCAACTAAAGTAATTTACAATCAATCAAATGAAAATGAATTACAGGATATCCATTTTGAAATCCATTTTGAAAAAAATAAAATTATATCTAAGAAGTCCTGTAATACTGAAGAGGCAATAATCAATTTACAACGAGTTCTTCCACAAAATATTAATATAGCATGTTGCCAATCTTGTATATATGGCAATTTCTGTCCATTCGGTGATTGTGATAATGAAGTGTTTTGCTTAAAAGACATGACACCAAATAACAAAAATGATGTCTCTGACTTTTTCTTAAGAAATCAAGATTCCCTCAATGGAAAGAGTCGAAAACTTCTCGATTATTGTACAGATTATAAACCAATATCAGATAAAGAGTGTTATACATACAATGATTGGAAGATAAAAAGTAAATCTGTTTAGATTACTACCGCAAACTCAGTTATTAAATGAACAGCGGTATTTTTATGTCCGCATTTCAGCCGCAAAATAAGAAAAGTACGTCGGATCATTAGTCAAATGCGAATGAAAAAAATAAAAATAATACTTCAGTATTAGATAATATTGACTGTTATTTTATTTAGGGATACAGTACTTGTTGTAATAATATGGATACATTGAGTTGTGTAATTTATAAGCCAAAGTACAAAATAATGGGGGGAATAAAATTGAGCGATTATATTAAATGGATAAGAAGTAAGGTGGGGCATGATACTATTATCTTAAACTTTTCAGGTGCATGTATTACTAACGAAAACGGCGACATATTACTTCAAAAAAGAAGTGATAAAGAGGAGCTTTGGGGTTTACCAGGTGGTGCACTGGAAATTGGAGAATCGATAGAGGAAGCAGCAATTAGAGAAATTAAAGAAGAGACAGGACTTGATATTAAAGTAGAGTATTTAGTTGGGGTATATTCAAAGTATTTTACAGAATATCCAAATGGAGATCATGCTCAGTCCATATGCTATTTATTTAAGGGAGTTATCACAAACGGATTTCTCACTGTTGATAGGTTGGAGACCTATGACTTAAAGTTTTTTCCTAAAGGCAAAATTCCAAAATTATTTGTACAACAACACGAAGATGCTGTAAATGATTTTTTTGAAGGTAGAAGGGGCATCTATAGATAGGGCCTAAATTGATACTCATTTTTGAATAGATAGTGGCTGAATAAGCGTTCTTTGAAAACTGAATAGTGCGGTGCGGTAATGATTGAAACTTGACATAGAAATATTCTAGTATATAGAATTATTTGTAAAGAATTGCTTTGAATCGGGACTCTAATAACACAAAATAAAAAATGTATATCAAAAGGATAGTATTGTTTTGAAATTACTGGTTTTTGGGATAGTTGCAAGCGGTAAGACAACTCTTGCAAGAAAATTATCTTTGAGATACAACATACAGTATTTCGAAGGCGATTGCATTGCTTGGGGATTTCCAGGAGAAGAACGATACAAACGTACAGATACAGAACAAAGAAATATTATTTTAGACATCGATAGAAAAGGAGATTGGATTATTGAGGGTACATACAGAGAAAGCCAAAAATGCTTGTTTGATATGGCTGAAACCATTATATTTTTAGATACTCCTTTAAAAACACGAAAACTTAGAATTATCACAAGGTTTATCAAACAAAAATTTGGTGTAGAAAAGTGCAATTATAAGCCTACATTTGAAATGTTTAGATTAATGTTTAAATGGACTGATGATTTCGAGAAAAATAGAAGTAAGTATGAGGAGATGTTACTCTTGCATAAGCATAAGTTGATTTGGGTTAAATCTAATAAACAATTACAGGAAAAAGTGATAATTTAATTCACATTATTTATATATCAAGAATCATTCTATTACCGCACTTTCAGTTAAATGGAATTGCGGTTTTTTCATGTTTATAATACAACGCTATTTAAGAATGTAGCGACTGAAAGAAATTTGGACATTGGGAACTAATAGTGCGGTTGAGATTGATTAATACTCATAACTAGAGACAGATTTGAATCTAAGTAGAAATCTATATTAATATTTGTTTTAGATTGCAAAATTTTTAAATATTTTATACAATTTTTAAGTATCTTAACTATTCAATAGATTACATTGGGAGGGCCATATGAACATTTCGCCCCTTTTACTGAAAAGATTATTCCTTGTTATTTGTATTATTGTATTTAACCCAACAGTTACTTTATTGCTCCGAAAATACTATATGTTCAATATACCGTTGATAATTTACACTGTATTAATATTAATTCATATTATAGTTTTTTTGTCAGGAATGGTTTTTGTTGTAGTTTACTTCTTAAAAAATATAAAAAAAGATTTTCATACAGCAATACTACTAATTTTAATCCAGTTTATTTCAGTGATATTTTTCATGGTGTTTGGTACCAATGTTTTTACAGGTAATGATGAACAAAGGTTTGAAGACAATTATGAACAGCTAAATAAAATAGTATTAATGGTACAAAGTGGAGAACTGAAACCAAATCAGGCCATTTCACCGATTTATAACGATAGTTCTATAAAACTTCCTCTAAAGTTAAGATATTTATCAATTGACGGTGAAGTTGGTTATGAAAAGATTGGAGATAACATTAAACTCTTTTTTGCTACATCAACGGATATTTTAAATGAGTACTATTATGGATATATTTACAATAGTTCAGGCAAAGAAAAAGAGCACTATAAAAAGGTTCAAGAATGCTGGTTTATAACTAGTCCTTAATGTTTAATTTATAGATTAAAAAAATGATTTTAAATCGAAACCGCACATTCAGCTAAAATGATGTGCGTTTTTTATGCTCAATTGCGAGCGTAAAATGAATAGCAGAGTATCTGATGTTTGGCGCAAAAATTAACACAAGTACATTTTAGGCACTTGTGTTAACTATTCTATACCCTCGCTAAATTTCAGATACCCTGCAGAGAACGAAGCCGCGGATGTAGCAGTAGATGCTATGGGGTTTCAATCTTTTTCTTTTTGATTTTTATTAGGGCTTTCTTAAATTCTCAGGGACTGTGGTATACCTTCTTATGGGATTTTTTATTATTTTTTGGTATAATGAGCATAGTATCCCCCTCCCCCGCAGCAGGCTTCTTGGATTTTATGCAGTTACCATGGTGTTAGTGGGTGGAGATATATCTTGTTTAGTAAAATTTTTTGTCCGTTGCAATCTTCCACAACCGCAGCATGGACATTTAGTTATATCTCTGCCTGTTAATTTTAACATCATTTCCTCAACTGACTTTTTAGGCATTTGTACAATAAGTTTAATACCTGTAAGTCTTTTGCTGAGGCTTAATTTTGTTTTACGGTTCCTATTCCCGAGTATTCCATATTGCCGGATTTTTACAAATCTATCGGGCAAGACATGCAATAGAAACCGACGAATAAATTCCATTGCATCCAAGGTCATTATTTTTTCTTTATTACTATCCTTGTAATCACGCCATTTGAATGTGACGCAGCCATTATCTGCACTAATTATTCTGTTATTAGATATCGCTACCCTGTGCGTATATCTCCCAAGATATTCAACCACTTGTTGCGGTCCCTTAAAAGGTGCTTTACAATATACTATCCATTCAGGTTTATACAGTGTATTTACCAATGATTGAAAATCCTGTTCCAAAATTAAATTTTCAATTGTACTACAAAATTTCAGCAGCTTATCATAAAATGCTTTCTTTAGGTAGCATAGAAATTTTCCTTTAAATTTTCGTGAAAGTACCTTTACCGGGATAAAAAACTTTTTCTTTGAATTCATCCATTTATTACATTGAGATATACCTCCACCTGGAACGATGCAATGAATATGCGGATG
>JAEYNI010000095.1 GCA_023412635.1 Bacillota bacterium | reverse complement strand
AGACATTCATTTTGATAATACAATTTTAACCCTTATAAATTTTAAATCTCATAATAGTGATGAAGTTTTTTCTGCACTTAATTCTTTATCATCATATAATCTTGAGAATTCAAGATTTTACAAATCGAATTCAGATGACGTAAAAAATGTGGTTTACAATGTTTTTGCAGAGCTTACCGAGTATTATAATAAAAAACGTAAAAACAGCATATATGAAAAGTTTTTCGGAAAAATAATGATCAATCAGTATATGATGTTTAGCTCAGCTGTATTTTATAACCGTGAAATACATGAAGACTGCGTATATGAAATAAATGATGTATACAAATATATATGTAAAAAAGGAAAATGGACTTGTGAAAGATTCTTCTTTTTTAAAGATAAAAACAAACATATCGGTGAACTCTTAAAAACTATAGATTTTATAATGAGACAGAAATATGATTTTAAATCTACCTTGAAAGTCGACAAGCTAAAAAAGGTTTATCAAGATATAATCTTGAAGGAAATAGATAAATTATTTGAGGATAAAAAGAAAACAGCAGCACCAAAAATAGAAATTGATGTCTCAAAGCTTCAAAGTATTAGAAAAACTGCCCTTGAAACGCAAAACAAACTTATTGTTGAAGATTTAGAGGAAATATCTCCTCCTAAAACTAAGCCAGCAGCTGACACAAATTATGATTTAATAGCGTGGATGGAAGCAGAATCAGATAATGTAAACAGCGATGTAAAAGTACCGAAGGAAGCAGATCCTGTAAATGCTGCAAACTTAAGTAGTATAGAGCATGAGTTTTTGAAATGTTTGTTATATGGAAAGAATTACAGTGATCTGGTAAAATCAAATGGACTCATGCTTTCAGTACTCATTGATTCGATAAACGAAAAGCTCTTTGATACATTCTGCGACACTGTTCTTATTTTTGACGGTGATAAACCGGAATTGATTGAAGATTATGAGGATGAACTGAAAGAGATTATAACAAGGCAGTAATATAGAATGAAAACAATTATTATTGTCAATGTGAAAAAATAATGTAATACACTCATAAAGAATGTGCTGAAAGGGAAGCGAAATGATCAAAATTCCTAAAAGAATATCAACTGTAATTATTAACTCTTTAAAAGGCGGAGTTGTACCAAGAGTCGGCCTGCCATATATAACTGTAGGTAGAGAAACCGAGATAAATGCCCTTTTACATGATGTTGATATCATTGCGGATGGGGGAGCGTCTTTCCGTTTTATTGTAGGAAAATACGGCAGCGGCAAAAGCTTTCTTTTGCAAACAATAAGAAATTATGTTATGGATAAAAACTTTGTTGTAGTAGATGCCGACCTTTCACCTGAAAGACGTTTACAGGGTACTAAAGGACAGGGACTGGCTACATACAAGGAGTTAATACAGAATATGTCTACCAAAACCAGACCCGAAGGCGGGGCTCTAACCCTTATACTGGACAGGTGGATAAGTAATATCCAGAGTGAGGTAGCCACTGAAAGCCAGCTTTCCTTCAATGACAGCGAATTTAGCAAGCTGGTTGAAAAGAAAATATATGAAGTTATAAGTTCACTTAATGAAATGGTTCATGGCTTTGACTTTGCAAAGCTTTTAATTATATATTACAAATCCTTTCTTAACGGTGACGATGAAAGCAAAGCAAAGGTAGTAAAATGGTTTCGTGGTGAATATTCAAATAAGACCGATGCCAAGGCAGAGCTTGGTGTCAATATCATAATTACAGATGACGACTGGTACGAATATATTAAGCTTTTCGCAATGTTCCTTAAGAAAGCAGGATATAATGGGCTTCTTATACTAATAGACGAGCTCGTAAATATCTATAAGATCCCAAACAGCATTACTCGGCAGTATAACTATGAAAAAATCCTTACAATGTACAATGACACACTGCAGGGAAAAGCCAGGTATCTAGGTATTATAATGGGTGGTACACCTCAGTGTATCGAGGACACAAGACGGGGTGTCTATAGTTATGAGGCTTTAAAATCCCGACTTGAAGATGGTCGTTTCGGACGTGAGGATGTAAAGGATGTACTTGCACCTGTAATAAAGCTCTCACCTCTAACTTACGAGGAAATGCTGGTTTTAATTGAAAAACTTGCGGATATCCATGCAGGTCTCTTTGACTATGAACAAACCATAAGTCAGGAAGACATGATCAATTTTATTAAAATTGAATTCGGCAGAATAGGGGCAGAAACCAATATCACGCCTCGTGAGGTTATCCGTGATTTTATTGAGCTGCTCAACATAGTATACCAAAACCCCAACATAAATGTTTCTGAACTTTTAGGCTCTGAGAAGTTTGAATATGCCAAGACAGAAATAAATGATGAAGTGTTGGAAAAAGAGTTTGAGGAATTTGAGATATGAATATTTTTAGTCGATACGCACCATTTATTCAGGATTTTATTTATCAAAATAACTGGGAAGCCCTCCGTGCGATTCAGGTAGCAGCGGGAGACGCTGTTTTCAATACAGACCATAATATTCTGTTGTCGGCATCAACAGCTTCCGGTAAAACCGAGGCCGCTTTTTTTCCCATACTCACACTTTTTAATGAAGATCCTCCAAAATCTGTGGGTGCCATATATATAGGACCCCTCAAGGCCCTTATAAATGACCAGTTTATGCGCCTTAATGATCTATGCAGAGAAGCTGATATACCTGTCTGGCATTGGCATGGTGATGTGGCACAGTCTCATAAAAACAAACTCTTAAAAAATCCATCAGGTATCTTACAGATTACACCGGAATCTCTGGAAGCTTTGCTATTACACAAACATGCAGATGTGGCAAGGCTTTTTGGTGATTTAAGATTTATTGTAATAGATGAAGTTCACTCATTAATGCGTGGTGACAGGGGTGGTCAGACTCTTTGCC
>JAEYNI010000377.1 GCA_023412635.1 Bacillota bacterium | reverse complement strand
CAGAAGAAGATGCTAAAAAAATTGCTGATTACACAGTATCAATAGGTAAATTTGTAAATCAGGCTACTGTTCAGTTTATTACAGGTGATCTTGATCTCAATACCTGGCAGACTTATGTAGACAAGATCAACAGCATGGATTTGGCTGGATATCTTGCTATTCAGCAAAATGCATATGATCTATATGCAAAAAGCTTAAATAAATAGTAACAATAAGTAGTTTCCGATAAAGCCCTTACGGATTTAGTAAGGGCTTTATTTAAATAATATCAGAGGTATTTCGGATTTAGTATAAATATGTTTTAATATAGATACGTAAACCAATCCAAGACAAATACTATAAATCAGGCTGGTATCCGACAATGAAAAAAAATATATATATTTTGCTTTGCTTTTTATCCCTTTTAACATTTTTCGGGTGCTCTGTAAAAAGTGAACCGGTAAAACTGTATTATTACTACTTCAATGCCTGCGGGGCATGTAATGAAAGCGAAAAATTTTATGATATGGCAAGTTCTGCTTTAAAAGGTATAGATAATTCTAAATATGATATTATTACGGTTAACACTTTTAAGGAAACCATGCCGGAAAGTCTAAAGCTGTTTTTAGATGACAATAATATGAAAGCAGAAGACATCAGCTACCCGATTCTTGTCTCAGGAAACAACTATATTATGGGTCTGGAAAATATAGAAAAAAATATGCGGGAGCTTTTACTGAGCAGCATCGATAAGGAGAACTTCGATTCGGGAAAGGAAAGCAAGGAACTCACAAGGGACTCCAATGATCAGGGAATGGCTGATAAAGATATACCTGATAGAGTGGACAAAAACAGCTCATATTTTGTATATTTCTATACTTCATCCTGTAGCGACTGCAATAATACAGAGGATTTCCTGAAGACACTTTCCGCCAGTTACCAGCTGAACATTTCAGAAAAGGCTGAACAGTCCCCTCTGGTAATAGATCATAAAAACATTACGCAGGAAAATAACCTGGCACTGCTACAAAGTCTATTTGAATTTTATGATGTTCCCGAAAGTGAACGTGAAGTTCCTGTAATGTTTTATTCAAAGGGCTATATAAGTGGATATGACAATATAAAGAAAAATATTGAGAAAATAATAATTGAGGGAGAGGCTTTAAATTTTAGTTATGATAGGCTGAACTCAGAGATTAATGTAAAAAGTCTGACACAAAAGAACATTCCAGGTATATTCCTAACCGGGCTTATAAATGGTATTAACCCCTGTTCCATATCCATGCTTTTTTTGCTTTTATCCCTCGTAATTTCTAAAAAGTCAAATATCATAAAATTTGGCTTCAGCTATATAGCCGGAAAGATGGTAGCATATTTTTCCTTTGGTATAGCTGCGTATAATATTATCACTGTTGTGGATTCAGCAGCATTCAGAAATGTGCAATATGGTATAAGCATTTTAATGATTATAATGTCATTAATATTGGCACTGTTGAATTTCAGAGATGCCTACTGGGCTAAAAAAGAAATATATAACAACGTAAAGATGCAGCTTCCCGGTTCGTTAAGAAAATATAATCACAGGATTATAGCCTCTCTTGCCGGAAAAGCCGATTCAAGATGGGCCGTTGTAATCATTTTCCTTTTGGGAGCTATAATCTCTCTCGGAGAATTTTTATGTACAGGTCAGATATATGTTGCCACAATTGTGTACATGGTGCAAAATACTTTAGGGTTAACGGGAATTACTGTTTTTTCATTTATTTTATATGTACTGGCTGCTTCAATACCGCTAATTATTCTGGTTATTCTTGTTAACAGGACAAAGCAACTATTACTGGTTTCGGAGTTTGTAAGAAAGCATTTACCTGTTATAAAAATTATATTTGGAGTCACATTTCTTATATTCGGAATCATCTTTGTTACTTATATTATCTAGTGTACTATATAGCGGCTGAGTGTTCAAAGCATGCGAATACTAATCAATTGAGAGGGTCAGTTATGTTTAAAAAGATGAAAAACACTAATCCAAAAACTCAAGTAGCTATTTTCAATAGTAATAATGAGTTACTGTTTAGTGGGGATTTGCATTCAATACCAATAAAAGAGTCTGTAATAATAAGCAAGAGCATAGAATTTTTTAATGACCACAATCCCTGTTATATACATCGGGGAGCGGTAACTGTAAGGATGCTGAGCGAAATAGAGGCTTATTTGAAAATGCATGGAGATAAGTCCCTTATTTATGACAGGAATGCCGGAAGTATTGTAGACTATATTGATATGGACGGTATACACCGTATGGAACTTTTATGATTGCATCTTTTATGATGGAAACCTCAATTTATAACTTAATGCACAACTCAATGCACAACTCAATGGATAACTCAATGGATAACTCAATGGATAACTTAAAGGAGGAAGAAAAATGAATCAAAAACTGTGGTACAGAAAGCCGGCAAAGGATTGGAATGAAGCACTTCCAATAGGTAATGGCCGCCTGGGCGGTATGATATATGGTAATATCAAAAATGAAAATATTCAATTAAATGAAGATAGTATATGGTATGGTGATCCAATAGACAGAAACAATCCCGATGCTTTGGCTAATCTGCCCGAAATACGTAAGCTGCTGTCAGAGGGTA
>JAEYNI010000344.1 GCA_023412635.1 Bacillota bacterium | reverse complement strand
TCTTTAACATTACGGACACCTCCCCTCGGACTTTACGGCTCTGTATCAAGAGTACAGAGCAAGGATGTAAATATTTATTTTATGCAGAAAAGCTTTTCCACATACAATTTTGTATTTTAACATAAATCTTCATAACATGCAAGTTAAAATTATAGTCCTTTCAATCAGTCCTCAATTTTTGCCGATTTTACATAAAACTTTCTCAGTAAAACCTTTTAATTCCAATTGACGTAATTATATTGACTTACTTACAAGTTCTTGGTAAACTATAGTTAATTGATAATGATTATCATTTTCAATTAACTATGCCGAATCAGTATACGTTAAAAAATATGCCGTACAAATATATTAAACAGAATTCACGACTTATCAGGCTCACTGTAAGAACGTGGATTAACTGAATTTTATGTGAGCCGGAAAGGTTATAGGAGAGAAAATGAGTATTGTTTTAGTTGGCGGACATGACAGAATGCAAGATGAATACAAAGAGATTTGTTCCAGCCGGGGTCACCGGGTGAAGGTATACACACAAATGCCTGCAAGATTTGATAAGGCTATTGGCAACCCTGACAGAATAGTTCTTTTTACTTCTACAGTTTCTCATAAGATGATGCTTACAGCAATGAAGGAAGCAAAAAAGAAAAACATAAGTGTAGTAAGAAGTCACAGCAGCAGTGCCTCCTCCCTTCTTGAAGTTTTAAAAAACTTGGAAAGTGAAAAAGATGTTGCCTGTCCCTCATAGCGGGAATAATAAATATCTACAGATAAAACAATTACGTAGGAAGTGATGTTAATGGAATTAATAAAAAATAATACTCAAGCAGTTAACTTCATAAATTTATTGAATAAGCTTCCTGACGAAGATTATCTGTTGTCACTTATTGCTTACGGAACGGCACCTACCATAAGAGAGGAGAAGCCCTCCTCCCTTATGACTTTTACCAGAGCCGGCAGAAACCTGTATGATCTATGGGATAATTTGGGCTCCCGGGTTTGTAAAAGGCTTAGCCTGGAATACATCGCGCTAAGGGATACAAAGGACAGCGTAAGAGTACTTTTCTATAAGACTCGACTGTTGGAAGAGTGTTTGAATAAAAGAAGCAACAGAGAGTTTTTAAATAAGATGGGATATTCCTCAACTATAACTCTGGAAGAATGCATGGATAAATTAAGAGAACGGTTCGAATGTGTCTGTCCTCACGAAATAGGCATCTTTCTTGGGATACCTTTAGAAGACGTAATCGGATTTATTAATCATAAGGGTGAAAATTGTCTGCTTTGCAAATATTGGAAAGTATATCACGCCCCCGAGAGAGCGCTGACATTATTCAGTATCTTCGATAAATCCAGACAGGATATCAGAGACGCAATCATAAACAACAGCTTTGATTGCACCGTATCTGCATAGCCTGCAGTAGTTTGAATAACAAAGCCTTTGGACTTATACAAAAGATAAACCGGAGGATAATTTTCTAATGTCAATATTAAAACGCTTTTTTGAAAAAAACAGACTCCATGATGTTATTGAATGTCTGACAACAGCATTGGATGCAAAGGATCCTTACACAAGCGGGCATTCAAACAGGGTGGCTGATATGACCTTTGATATTGCAAAATACATGGGGCTTAGAGGCTCAAAGCTTGAAACCATCCATCTTGCCGCCCATTTGCACGATATCGGTAAAATAGGTATATCTGAGAATGTCCTGAACAAGGCTGGGAGGCTTTTGCCCGAAGAATGGGCAGAAATAAAGAAGCATCCAGAAATAGGTTATAACATTCTCAGCAAATCACAATATATGAAGGAAGTATCTAAAATAGTACTTCACCATCACGAGCGCTGGGATGGAAAGGGGTACCCCTCTGGCCTGAAGCAGACTGAAATCCCCCTTGGTTCTAGAATTATCACAGTTGCTGACTCAATCGATGCAATGACTTACGACAGACCATACAGGCCTGCTATGAGCTGGGAGGAATGCAAAAATGAGATAATATCAAACTGTGGAATTCAATTTGACCCGGCAGTAGTAAAAGTAATTGATGACATAGGTGATAAATGGAATATTTCAAATTAAAACTCCCATTCTTCAGAAGTTCCTTTCAAGCGTCGGGAAATATATAAGCCCGGACAAACCCTTTCTGTATATATTTTTCTTGTTATATTTAGTCATTTGGACCAGTTACTAGTAATTAAAAGTTGTATTATTTGTATTTATTTGATAATCTATAGACATATTATTCTAAATGAATACGGTAATGCAACAGTCTATTTATAACGTAGCACAGCAGTAAAATAGAGGTTATTATGAATAAAAACAAGAAACATTATATCCTTTTATTTTCCTTATTATCCGCTCTTGTAATATTTACAATAACTTTCATTTTAACTCCCTATAAGAAAAATTCGGCTCCCCTTGATGGTAAATTTACTCAAAGTGTTGAAAAGCCAGATTATCATTTCGCAGTGATAACTCCGAGTTCATACGACCCCTTCTGGAATGATGTGAAAAAAGGCGCTTTCAAGGCTGCCAGAGAGTTTAATGTTGCCGTGGAGTTCAACAGTCCCAGATTCTCAAATCTGGAGGAAGAGCTTCAATATTTGAATATAGCAATAGCCTCAAATCTTGACGGAATTGCAACCCACGTTCCCGATGAAACCATGTTTACACCGGTCATTAATGATGCTATTAAAAAAAATATTCCGGTAGTTACAATAGAAAGCGATGCAAAGCACAGCGAAAGGCTTGCGTATATAGGTAATAACAACTATGAAGTGGGCAGCGTTGGAGGAAAGCTCGCTGCCGATGCCAGTGGAGGGAATGCCAAGGTCGCTGTTATACTAAATGGTTATAGTCCGGAAGCTAGAGATGTATCCCAAAATCTCCGTATCACCGGCTTTAAGGATGCTGTGAAGGATTATAAGGGCAAGGTAGACATTGAAGAAATACGGATTTCCGGCATGGGAATATTCAGTGCCGGTGAAATAGCTAACGAGCTGCTTACCAACAATCCTCAGATAAACACCATCTTCTGCACAAACCCCAGAGACACTCTTGGTGTTACTCAAATGGTGGTGGACCTGAACAAAGTCGGCCAGATCAAGGTAATAGGCTACGGGAGTGATCCTGAGATTCTCAGATATATAGAAAAGAACGTAATATTCGGCAGTGTTGTAAGCGACCCTCAAGATATGGGCTATAAAGCAATTCGTGCATTGGTTGAGCTTAAAACTACAAAAAGGACTTCGGCCTACGTGGGTACCGAAGTATATGCCGTTACAAAAGCTAATGTAGGAACCCTTTCTGTTGATGATTCAAGTAATTAACAAGTAATTAAAATGTACAGTATTTATTAAGGATTGAAATATGTTAGAGTTTATCAGTAGATTTTTAAGGAAAAATAAGATCCGTAAAAAACTTATTCTATACTTTATGATAACCACCATTCTAATGGCTGCAGCAAGCTTTTATACCTATTACAACGCAAGAATGCTGATGAATCAGATGGATTCTCTATTTGTCAGCAACATCTCTCTTAACGAGCTGCGTGACAGCGTAACAGATGTTCAGCAATACCTGGAAAGTTATTTGGATACGAAGCATTCTGATAGTTTCAGAAACTTTATTGGTTCAAAAAACAAATTACAGCAGCTTTCACAGAGACTTGCGGAGACCGCCGATTATAGTGCCAACGGTTTAATTCAAAGAGATATTGTCAATATGATAAATAATTATCTTGAAATAACAGATAATGCTGTCCTTGCTAAAAGAACACGAGATATTAACAGGTACACATCCTATTATAATGATGCATACAGGGTTTTCGGCTATATTGACATGTACATTAACAAGCTTAACAATGAGCTTCTTAAGGAAAATACGCAAAAGTATCATATAGTTGCAAGCAGAATAGACCTTGTCCAGATGATAAATATTGCTATAATTCTTGGAGTTATACTTTTTAATCTTGTATTTATTATTCTTACTACATATAAAACCACAAAACCTATTATAAAGCTGTCTCAGGCTGCCGATGAGATATCCCGGGGTAATTTCGACGTACCTCAGGTTGAATTTGACACAGAGGATGAAATAAGCGTTATGGCCAGCGCCTTCAACAAAATGGCCTGCAGCATAAGGGACCACATTGATGCTCTTGAAGAGAGGGCGTTGCTGCAGAGCAAATTGAAGGAGCAGGAGCTTCAAAACCTTATTATGAAAACCCACTTGAAGGAGGCTGAGCTTCAGGCGCTGCAGTCACAGATAAATCCTCATTTCATTTTCAATACCCTGAATACCGGAGCACAGATTGCAATGATGGAAGGTGCCGACAAGACCTGCTATTTTATTGAAAATGTAGCAAATTTATTTAGATATAATCTCAAAAAGCTGGATAGGTCAGTACCTTTAAGTGAGGAGATAAATAATATAGAGACCTATATTTATATATTAAAGACACGTTTTACCGATCGAATAGAGTTTATACAGGATATACAGGATGATAACCTCCAAGTTGAAGTGCCCTGCATGATATTGCAGCCCATCGTGGAAAATGCATATATACACGGAATAGGTGATATGGAATCAGGCGGAACAATAACTCTGTCAGTGAAAAGCTGTGTATCTTATGTTGAAATTATGGTATCTGATAATGGCAAAGGAATGGATAGAAGAAAAGTCGACCAGTTACTGGGCATAGCTAATGAAGGCCCTGTAGATGAAACCTTTGATACTGAGACAAAGAAGGGCCATACAACAGGAATTGGTATGGGGAACGTAATTAGCAGGCTTAATATTTTTTACGGTCAGGATAATATCGTGAGCATTGACAGTGAATCCGGCAAGGGAACCTCTGTATGCCTGCGAATACCTGTAAGTATGAAGGAGAATGTATATGTATAAGTTGTTGATCGCCGATGATGAGCAAATCGTTATAGATTCCCTCACATTTATTGTAAATAAAAGTTTTTCAGGTATCTTTACTATAGAATCGGCCCGTTCAGGTAGAGAAGCAATCGAAAAAGCCGAACGCTTTATTCCCGATATAGTTTTCATGGATATTAACATGCCCGGAATCAACGGAATTGAAGCAATCAGGGAATTGCGAAGCATGCTGCGTGACTGTATTTTTTTTATACTCACTGCCTTTGATCAGTTTGATTTTGCAAAGGACGCTCTTACTCTGGGGGTCTCAGAATATTTGTTAAAGCCGGTCAATAGAGAAAAAATAATTTCCACACTTAAAAATAGTATTGAGAATATTGAAAAAGAACGGGCAAAAAGAAAAAAGGAACTTGACCTGAAAGAGAAGATGGAGAACCTTCTACCGGTTCTGGAAAATGGCTTCATATATTCCATGCTGTTTTTGGATGACAATACTACCGAACTTGAAAATTACCGGAACATATTCGAAATAGAAGAAAACGGCGGCTATATCATGACAATAGAGTTTGCCCAAGCCAATGACGGAGGCCGTCTGGTTAATAGAATAGGCCTCAGCATTAAGAGTCAGTCCTTCTACCCTTACCTGAGAGATATTTTAAAGGGCAGATGCAGATGCTTTATTGGCCCTGTAATTTTAAACAGGATAGTCGTATATATTCCTGCAGGGACTGAAACTGACGAGTATACCAGAAGACTTGAGGCCGTTAATATTGCGGAATACATATTTAATCTGATATCAAAAAAAGCAGATGCCGAATTTTATATTGGAATAGGCCGCTGCTACAACGGCTTTGACAATATTTATCTCTCCTATGAAGAATCCCTTAGAGCAATTCGGTTTATGGGTGGAAACGGCATTTTACATATTATGGATATGCCTACTGAGAAAGAAATTCCGGTGAGGAAATATCCTATACAAAAAGAGAAAATTTTATTGGAAAAGGCGGCCCTCGGCGATAGAGATGCTTGTGTACTTGCCTTTTGTCATATATTTGAGTGGTTGACAATAGAATACAATGGGTCTGTTAATAAAATCAGGGCCAAGCTTATAGAATTAATGATTCTTTTATCCCGCCTGGCTAACGATTACAATATTTCGCAGCATTTGAGCAGCATAGATATTATTTCAGAACTCCAAACACTGGATTCCCTTACAGAATTAAAGCATTGGTGTTCTGAAAGGATCGAGCTGATAACAAAAGGACTCTCCGAATCCAGAGAAAAGAAAACCAATTCACTGATTTTGAGAGCAGTGGAATACATTAAAGAAAACTATAAGAGAGAACTAACCCTTGAAGAAGTATCTAAGGAGGTTAATATAAGCCCCCATTATTTCAGTAAACTCTTTAAGGATGAAATGGGTGAAAACTTTATTGACTACCTTACAAGCCTTAGAATTAATACTGCCAAGGAAATAATGAAAAACAGCCTGATGAGTGTTAAGGAAATCTGTTATGAAATAGGTTACGGTGACCCGAACTATTTCAGCAGAATTTTTAAAAAGGCAGTCGGTGTTACACCGACTGAATACAGGGACAGTATTCTATATACGAGTAAGGATGGTGTTTCTTAAATGAAGAAGATTCAATTAAAGGCTTTTCTTTTAGGTTCGGTCCTTATATTATGTACATTGCTTTCAGCTGCATGTTCCTCCTCAGACCAGAATAAGCCTACGAATAAAAACGGAAACATTACCATAGGCTTTTCCATGGCAACTTTACAGGAGGAACGCTGGCAAAGGGATATGGATATTCTTGTTGCCAAAGCCAAGGCAAGGGGTGCCGATGTTATTGTCCAGAATTCAAATAATAATATTGATGACCAGATAAAACAGGTCAAATATTTACTGGATCAAAACATTGATATTTTGATGATTGTACCTCAGGATTCCGAAAAATCGGCTGAAGCTGTTTATCTGGCAAAAAAGAAGGGTGTAAAGGTTATTTGCTATGATCGTTTAATTAAAGATGCAAATGCGGATTTCTATGTTTCGTTCGACAATATAAAAGTTGGAGAATATATGGCATCTCTAATGGTATCAAAGGTTCCAACAGGCAATTATATTATAGTTAATGGTGCCAAAACCGATTACAATAGTTATATGTATAACAAAGGCTATAAAAATGTCCTTGATAAATACATCTATGATAATTCAATAAAGATAGTTGATGAAATATGGGCATATGACTGGCGACCTGAGGATTCTTTCAAATGTGTTGAAAAGGCGCTTCAGAGCGGGAAAAAAATTGATGCTATCCTGGCAGCCAATGACAGTCTTGCCGGCGCTGCCATTGAAGCACTTTCAGAGCAGCAGTTGGCAGGTAAAGTGCTTGTGGCAGGCCATGACGCAGACATTTCCGGCTGCCAGCGAGTTGCCGAGGGCACGCAGCTCATGACGGTGTACAAGCCAATAGACCAATTAGCCGAGAAGGCTGTTGATGTTGCCCTTGGCTTGCTAAAGAACAACTACTACGCGTGCAATACCTATATAAGCGACGGAGAAAATGATATCCCCTACGCAAAAGTTGATCCTATAGTAGTAACAAAGGACAATTTGGTTGATACGGTAATTAACGACGGTTTCCACCGGCTGGAGGACGTATACCTGAATGTACCTAAGA
>JAEYNI010000287.1 GCA_023412635.1 Bacillota bacterium | reverse complement strand
CAAAGGCTTTCCCGTCAATATCCTTCATATCGGCAAACATAATATTAACCTGGGCTTTGCATTCAAGAATCATTCTTGAGATAACCGGATCAAAGGAGGAACTGCCCTCAAATACAATTCTGCAGCATTTCTTCCCGAAGAATTGCCCCATCCTTTTTCCGTCCGGAAAAACAAGTCTCTGTGCCGCAGCAGTCTTGGGATGTGAAAACACCTCTGAAACAGCTCCGGTTTCTGCTATTCCGCTTTCATCAATAATTGCTACATGTGAGCATATTTGTTCAATAACACTCATTTCGTGGGTTATAATTACTATAGTAATACCCAACCTTTTATTTATATCCCTCAAAAGTTCAAGAATTGCTTTCGTTGTTGAAGGGTCAAGTGCCGACGTTGCTTCGTCACAAAGCAATACCTTGGGATTTGTTGACAAGGCCCTGGCTATGGCAACTCTCTGCTTCTGACCTCCGGAGAGCTGAGCGGGATAGGCTTTCGCCTTATCTGACAGCCCTACTATCTCTAGAAGCTCCTTTGCTCTTTTCTTTGCTTCACTTTTTT
This sequence comes from Bacillota bacterium, assembly GCA_023412635.1. Classification (GTDB taxonomy): domain Bacteria; phylum Bacillota; class Clostridia; order Acetivibrionales; family DSM-1351; genus Ruminiclostridium. The sequence goes on along the minus strand of JAEYNI010000287.1, from coordinate 25,164 downwards.
TCACTCCTGATACTTCCAAAGGAAAGGTAATATTCTCCTCTGCGGTTCTCTGCATAAGAAGATTAAACTGTTGAAAAATCATTCCCATGGATCGTCTGACTTCTCTTAATTCCCATTCACTTAATTTGGAAAGTTCTTTTCCATCAACAACTATAGTTCCGCTTGTAGGCCTCTCAATATAGTTAATACAACGAACTAGGGTACTTTTTCCGGCACCGCTCATACCAATGATTCCGAAAATAGCACCTTCTTCGATGGAAAGGTCTATATTTTCAAGGGCCCTTACTTCTCTTTCCTTAGTGGAGAATATTTTTGTAAGTGATTTTATTTCTATTATCTGCTTTTTCGTATGCATACAACCTCCAGCACTATTCATATAATTCATATATGTTTTCGCCGGTTTTCTATATTATAGATCGCCTAGAAACTTTTGTCAATAGCATTTTTATAAATCATATATGAATACTATGATATTGATAATTCTCTTATAATAAAGTATATTTTTCATGTGTTTATTTGTCAATGCAAAGGTCTTTAATACCAGTGATTAATATTTATCGAGTAAATTTATGCCATTTTTTTATAAGTGAATTAAATGAGGTTGACACTGATAATCTTATGTGTTTTAATTAAACATATATAATTACTATGACATATTTATCAGCATGATAATAATAATTAATTTAAACCAAAGATGGCAGAGAGCGTAATACAAGTTCATTTCTCTGCACAGCGGCGGAAGGAGACCGATTACTATGAGGATTTCATCCAAAGGAAGGTATGGCCTTGCGGCAATGATTAGTGTTGCACAGCTGGGTAATACCGGAGATTTTGTTACAGTTATAAGCATTGCAGAAAAGCTGGGTATATCAAAAATATATCTTGAGCAGGTTTTCTCTTTATTAAAAAGATCAAAGCTGGTCACATCCATCAAGGGTTCTCAGGGAGGATATCAGCTTTCAAAGCCTTCTGATAAGATGACAGTACTGGAAATACTTCAAGCTGTTGAGATCAGTCTGTTTGAAAAAACCGATCGTTCGGTCTCGGAAGAAGCAGTTGAAATTGAGAATTCCCTTAAAACCCTTATTTGGGATAACCTTGACAACGCAATTGTCACAACATTAAAGAAGGTTACCCTTGCTGATCTGGTTACCGAAGCGGAAAAAGCAAAAAATAGCGTGGATTTCATGTTCTATATATAGACAAAACATATACATTCCTATATTCCTAGTTTATCCTTCCAGGGCCTGATCCAAATCGGAAATAAGGTCCTGAATATTTTCTATTCCTACAGAAAGTCTTAACAGTCTGTTATTTACCCCAAGTCTGTTTCGTATCTCTTCCGGTACCGATGCATGAGTCTGTATAAACGGATAGGTTATCAGGCTCTCAACTCCTCCCAGACTCTCTGCAAATAAAATCAGCTTTATTCTGCTCAGAACTTTTTCAACCAATTCTACCGAAGCCACCTCAAAGGATATCATTGCACCGAAGCCCGATGCCTGTCTCACTGATATTTCATAACCTTCATGCTCGGGAAGGCCCACATAATACACCCTTTTTACATTTTTATTATTCTTAAGCCACTTGGCCAGTTCCAATGCATTCTGCTGCTGTCTGTCAAGCCTGACACTAAGGGTTTTAATACCTCTGAGCAGAAGCCAGCTGTCAAAGGGTGAAAGCACTGCCCCCTCAGATTTCTGAATAAGCTTGAGTTTTTCGGCCTGAGCATCATTATCCAAGATTACAAAGCCTGCCAGCGTGTCATTATGACCGCCAAGGTATTTTGTTCCGCTGTGTACGACAATATCAGCTCCCAATTCCAGAGGCCTCTGACAATATGGAGTTAAAAAAGTATTATCTACTATAAACAATGCACTTTTGGACTTTGTCAGCTGTGAAATTAATGAAATATCTGCAACCTTCATTATTGGATTTGTTGGAGTCTCAATAAAAACAGCTGCCGTGTTTTCTATAAATTCCCTTTCAATTGCTTCTATTTTACAGGTATCCACATAGCTGAATTCCAGCCCATAGTTTTTATATACCTCTTCAAATATTCTGTAGGTACCACCGTAAAGGTCATCGGAGACAATTATATGCTGTCCCGGAGAAAACATTTTTAGAACCGAAGATATAGCAGCCATACCGCTTGAAAAGGCAAAACCGTATTTACCGTTTTCAAGAATAGCCATTGTATTTTCCAGTTCCTCACGGGTCGGATTCTGCAAGCGTGAATAATCATAGCCTGTTGACTGGTTTAATCCGGGGTGTCTGAAAGTAGCACTCTGATATATAGGAAAGCTTACAGCACCCGTTTTTGAGTCATATCCCGTGCAGCCACGAACCACATGGGTGTCTATTTTCCTGTTTGCATAAGGCTTTGTCTCCATATTAACCTCCGTGAGCCGCATAGCAGCCACAAAATGTAATGAAATTTGTCTTCTCCCATATCCACACTATAAGGCGAATAAAGGAGGTTAATTTATGTTTTTGAGCTGTCCAGTCCTTCATTCATACTGCCTGTTCTATAGCCCTTCAAATCCAGGGCAGTATACATAAAGCCGATCTTTTTAAATTCAGAATATATCTTTTCTCTAGTAGCAGGCTCAATTATTTTTTCAAAGCTTTCTTGAGTTACTTCTATTCTTGCAATATCCTTATGAAATCTTACTCTAACCTGTTTAAAACCCAGGTCCAGCAAAAGCTGTTCAGCACGGTCTATCATCTGAAGTCTTTCCTTTGTTATTTTTTCTCCATAAGGAAATCTTGAGGAAAGGCATGCAAATGCTTGTTTATCCCAGGTATCAAGACCCATTTCCTTAGATAAAAGGCGAATTTCCTCCTTGGTAAGCTGTGCTTCTCTGAGAGGGCTTATTACCCCATGTTCACGGACAGCCTGCATACCAGGTCTGAAATCCCCAAGGTCATCAACATTTGAGCCTTCAAAAATGCATTCCATACCTTCTTCTTCTGCAACTGCCTTTATCTTTTCATAAAGTTCATTTTTGCATAGATAACACCTGTTAACAGGGTTATCGGAAAAACCATCTACATCCAGTTCCTCGGAAATAATTACTCTCTGACGGATAGAATTGTCTTTTGCAAACTCTATAGCTTCACGCAATTCCCTCTCGGGATAGGTTGAAGAATGGGCAGTAACAGCTACTACTTTTTCTCCAAGAACCTCAGCAGCCACTTTAAGCAGAAAGGTTGAATCAACTCCGCCTGAAAAGGCTACTGCTGCGCTTTTTTGCTCCCCAATAATATTTTTCAACTTTTCAAGTTTTTCATGGATATTCATAAGTGATTATTCTCCTTAGTTTTACTTTACTATGACTATGGTTTTTATTATTTCATTATAACTATGATGGTGGAAAGCTATTTGTATCAACATTTCTTATGCGACATGTCTTTCAAATCCGAGTATTCCTATGTAAATTATTAAGATGATACTATAATCTTAATGCTATGTCAATTACAAAAGGCCTTTGTGGCAAAATTAAAGTATCAATTTTGCAGAAAAGGATGAACAAAAGTGAGTAATAATGCAACAGAACTGAGAGATGCCTGGAACAAACTGCTGCTTTCAAAGGATATTGAGATTTGCTCCGATGATTTGAAGGGCTGCGGAATGCTTGAGCTGAAAATACTTAAACTTGTCTACATGAGTTCAAATATTCAAATCAAGGAAATATTGAGAGCCCTTAGCATTCCAAACAGCACAGCCACAAATGCAATCAACAGGCTTACAAAAAAGGAGCTTATACTGCGCAAGCTAAATAATAGCGACTTGCGCTCCTTTGAACTCGAACTGACCCCAAAAGGGATATCTGCGGTGTTAGAGCATCTGTCAGCCGAGACTGCAGTTTTTGAGAATCTCCTTATGTGTTTGAACGACGAAGAAAAGGATACTTTTGTTCATCTGTTTAAAAAAATCGCATCACATATTTAGCAGCTTAGTAACATAGATTAATTAAATTAATCTATGTTACTTTTATATCATGTCATATATTATGCAATTTTCTTATAAAAATCACTTCTTCCACTTTGCCAGTGCATCGGCCAGCGCCGAGTTTATGGGCTCTCCTGAATCCTGCTGTTTCATAAACCTGGCCACTTCTCTTTTATCCACCTGTTCGCCCTTACGTTTTTTAAAGGAGTCAAGCTTTTCTCTATACCCGCAGGCACAATAGAAGGACTTATTGTCACCCTCTCCGCGAATCTCCATTTTCTTGTGACATTCAGGGCATCTGGCATTTGAAACTACAGTAACGGTCTTTCTGTAGCCGCATTCTCTGTCAGGACATACAAGCATTTTCCCTTTCTTCCCGTTTACCTCCAACAGATATTTTCCGCACTCAGAGCATTTCTCCCGTGTGACGTTGTCATGCTTGAACTGCTCCGAGCTTGCTATAACAGCACTTACCAGCTTTGTGGCATAGCCCTTCATGTCACCTACAAAAGCAGTTGAGCTTACCTTTCCCTTGCTTATCAGCGCAAGCTGCTGCTCCCACCTTGCGGTAAGCTCAGGCGACTTTAAATCCTCAGGAACGAGGCCTATCAGCTGAATCCCCTTTGAAGTAGGACAGATTTCCTTTCCTCTTCGTTCCACATAGAAGGTGTTGAACAATTTTTCAATTATATCTGCCCTCGTAGCCGGAGTTCCCAGTCCACTGGTGCTTTCCAAAGTTTCCTTCAAGGCCTTGTTGTCAACAAACTTTCCGGGGTGCTCCATAGCAGAAAGCAGAGTTGCTTCGTTATATCTTGCAGGAGGTTTTGTCTTTCCATTTATGGTTTTGGGCAAGAGCACCTTTGCTTTCTGTCCCTTTTGTATATCCGGAAGAGCCTGATCGTTCTCCTCTTCCTCACTGTCCTCGTCCAGCTTACCAAAACCCTCATAAACTGTTTTCCAGCCCCAGGACTTAACTATTTTACCCCTGGCGGTAAAGGTTTCTCCTGCAATATCCAGCCTTACATTGGTCTGCTCATACTCGAAGGGGCTGCTTAAAACCGCAATAAAGCGCTTTACAATCAAATCATATATGTTTCTCTCTTCGGTACTGAGAGCAGAAAGGTTTACAAACTGCTCAGTAGGAATGATGGCATGATGGTCTGAAACCTTGCTGTTGTCTACAAAGCGCTTTGTAACATTCAGCCTGTTTCTCAAAATACCCTGTACCGCTTTTGCATACGGCCCTACCGCTATGCTTTTCAACCTTTCGGCAAGGGTTGGTACTATATCCTCGGTAATATATCTGGAATCGGTTCTGGGGTAGGTAACCAGCTTATGGGTTTCATAGAGCTTCTGCATTATATTCAGTGTCTGCTTTGCCGAATAGGAATACCTCCTGTTGGCATCTCTTTGCAACTCGGTCAGGTCATAGGCCAGCGGAGGAAGCTCCTTTTTCAAATCCTTCCTTACCTCCACAACTTCACCATTCTGACCGGTCACTTTTTTGATAATGCTGTCTGCCTGCTCTTTACTGAAGGTTCGTACCTGGCTGTTTCTGTCCTGCCACTGAACCGTAAATCCGTTAAACTGGGCGGTAACAGTCCAGAAATCCTTTGGTACAAACTTTCTGATTTCCTCCTCACGGGCAACAATCATTGCCAGAGTCGGGGTCTGAACCCTTCCGGCAGACAGCTGCGCATTGTATTTACAGGTCAGTGCCCTGGTTACGTTCAGCCCTACCAGCCAGTCAGCTTCTGATCTGCTTTGAGCAGAATAGAACAGATTGTCATACTCTCTAGCGGGTTTAAGGTTCGTGAAGCCTTCCTTTATAGCCCTGTCGGTCTGAGAGGATATCCATAACCTTTTAATGGGCTTTTTAAAACCAGCCTTAAGGATTATCCACCTGGCTACAAGTTCTCCTTCTCTCCCTGAATCGGTGGCAATAACCAGCTCGTCCACATCTGCCCTGTGCATAAGAGCCTTAACAGCCCCAAATTGCTTTGACGTCTGCTTAATTACAACCAACTCCATTTTATTTGGGAGCATGGGGAGATCCTCCAGATTCCATGCTTTATATTTATTACTATATACCTCTGGATCAGCCAGTGTTACCAGATGACCGAGGGCCCAGGTCACAATATATTTTGACCCTATAATGCAGCCGTTTCCGTTTTGATTACAGCCCAATACCTTAGCCAGATCTCTTGCTACAGAAGGTTTTTCGGCAAGTACCAATATTTTTCCCATTTAGCATTAAACCTCACATTCATGCAATATTCATCAGATTTATTATTTCTTTAGTTATCTCACTGTGTTCTGAATTTCCTTAATAATTTTAACACATATACAGCATTTATTCACATATTTATCAACGTACCCGGTCTCACAGCTCTGCCCCCGCTGCAAGATATTTGCTTCGCAAAGCTGTTTAGTGCCCGTTCCTCTGTCTTTGCTAGGAATTTATCTATATGGAATTTTTTAGTGTAATTGTTCAACCTAAGTTATATTAACACATCCAAAAAATAAAAAATACATAAATTCCTATACGCCAAGTTAAAAGGCGCAGAATCAGCTTAAATGCCGTTTTCTACGCCTTATAAACGAACAGATTAATTTATTATCTGAGTAAAAGTCTCAAAAACCAGGGCCTTTTTATTTGAACTGCATCAAAATTACACAATTCATGGCAGCAAAAACATCTTATGCAGCTTTCAAGTTGAACCTCAGGTTTTCCGTTTTTCATGGTAATAGCCTTTGGAGGACAGCTTTTTGCACACATTGCGCACCCTTTACACTTAGTCTTGTTAAACCTGGGAGTCGGCTTAATAAACCTGTTTATACGTTTCAACAATGGTTTTGGTATCAACAGACTGTAATAATTGAAGGCAACCTTTACAGTTGGTTTTTTAAAGTCCTCAACCTTGACATCGTTAATAGCTTCTCCAAAAATTTCAATATCGTCAATATTCCCATTATACAAGCCCCTGTCGACTGATTTACGTATGGTTGGCACTTGTAAGCCCTCAAGCCCTATCACATCTGCCGCAACTGCATCTAAAGCATAAGGGTCCTTGCTTGCTATTACCAACCCAACCTTTTTCGGATTTCCGTTAGTCGGACCATAGCCTTCCATACCTATTACCGCATCCATTATGGTCAGTACCGGCTTAGAGAAAGAGCATATATCTATCAGCAAATCTGCAAAATCTCCGGTATCATCAAATCTAAGATGATATTCAGCTTTATAGCTTCCCGGAATAATGCCAAACATATTTTTAACTGCTCCGCTATATACAGTCATCATATGGGTCTTTATTTTTGGAATACTTATAATCTTATCCACCTCAAGAACGGGTTTAATGGTTTTTATACTTTTCATAATCTTTCCATCAGGATAAGGTATATCAACTACCTCTGTGTCATAATTCAGTTCAGCTCCGCTTTTTTTCGCAGCTTCTTTCATGCCGCAGGTTTCATAAACCTCTTCCAGCGTGCCTCTGTTATAAAAGTGATACCCTCCGGGACTGTCTCCGATAATGGGTTTACCTCCCGCTTCAAGCACCAGTTCGGCTACAGCCTGTACAATTGCAGGATGTGTTGTAGTCACCTTCTCGGGTTTTCTTTTCATTAGAAGATTAACCTTCAACAGGACTTTATCGCCGGCGCTGATAAAGGCTGATATTCCCCCTAGAAGCTCCAGTGAACTTCTTATTGAATTTTTCACAATATCAAATTCGTAACTTGAGCACTTAGTTATTGACACTTTACTCATCTGTATCGCCCCCTAGTGATATAACTTGTTTTCTCGCCCTATCTCGTTACCTATAGAGAAGGGAGGCTTTTTCATTGATGATATATCATAAAATTGCGTTTGCCAGTAAACCCGCGCAAATACTAAATAATATATTAAACACAATATATAATATGAAATTTCTCGCCCCCAGAATAATCTTTACTGCACCCAGGTTTGTAAACTTTGTCGCCGCACCAGAAAGCATGAAGGCTATGGCAGAACCAGTCGTCATGCCCTCCTGCAGCCATAGCTTCAAAAGCGGGATAGAACCCCCTCCACAAGCATATATAGGTACTCCCATGGAGACTGCAAACAGGACACCCAATCCCCTGTTCTCTCCAAAGGCAGTAACAATGTATCCTTTTGGGAAGTATCTGTCAAATATGGCTGTAAATAATATCCCTGCAAGTAAGTATGGAGCGGTAATTGTGATAGATTTATGTATATCCATCAGGAACTTTTTCCTCTTTCTGGTGGTAACTTCGCTGCTATCATTTTCAGCAAACTTAAACAGGCTTTCTCTCCTAAAGAAAATTTTCACCAAAATTCCTGCCAAAACTCCTGCAGCTACAGCCGAAAACAGTCTGAACAATGCGATTGGCATCCCGAGGGAAAAGCTCATCATCAGAAGATTTGGGTTTAGTAATATTGAACTAATCATAAAAGCTGCCAGAATATACTGGGGAAGACCTCTTTTTCCCAGCGACACAATCAGAGGAACTGTTCCATACATACAAATGGGTGATGCCACTCCAAGTGAAGCCGCAAGGATGATGTTCAACAAGCTGTAACGATCTTTTGAAAGGTTTCCGATAACCTTCTCTATTTTATCCAAAGCATATACTGAAAGAACCGATCCTGCTACTACACCCAATATCCAATAGGGAAATATCTGTTGGAACTGTATTACTATCAGTCTTAATATACCTTCCAATTCATGTCCAATATATGTAAACATGGCTTAGTATTCAACCGCAGGACTAAATTTCATACTGTCATTCTTCAGGTCAGCCCCATTAACCTTTATTTTGTTAAGGTCAGCTATTCCCAGTTTTTCGTCAGCTGCTCTTTTCACATGCGTTACCCTCTCAAGGTCAAATCCCATGAAATTTAGTGCTACAGTATCCACTGCAACAGTATCCTTTCCTGCAAAAACAATATTTGATTTTACGGGAGTATTTGCATAAGGACCAAAACCTTCCCCTCCGATTATACCATCAATGATAGTAAGCTCGGGCTTTCTGATCTTGTTCAAGTCAAGGATAACTTCTTCCAACCCCAATGAATGAAGCCCATCTTTACTTGAACTGCCACCATAAATCTTATAGGATGGGATACCAATGCAGTTTTTAAGACCTAGTGACACATTCGTAATAAAGTGTGTTTTCAACTTGGCAACATTTATTACAACATCTGCATCCATAAAAACCTTTGGTACAAAAATCGCTTTACCTACAAGACTTCTTTTAGGTGTCAGCTCATAACAGTCTTTTTCTTCACAATCATTAAAATTATAAAATTCTGCACCTTTAATGGTAGTATATTTGTTCTCTAAATTTTCAAAAGCATTTGAAGCAAAATTACCTTCAGCTATTATAATTTTTGATGCTCCGCATTCACCTGCAATTTTCACAACTTCCTGAACCACTCGGTAATCAGTAGTCATGGGGGATCCGAAATTTTCAGTCTGTACACAGAGATTTGGCTTTATAAGAACCACGTCACCTTTTTTTATTATATTTTGCAATCCCCCTGCATTTTTTACAGCATCTGAAGTTGCTTTGGCAAAATCCTCACCTTTCCCTACTCCAACAGTAGGATTGGGATCAAGCTCCTCATTTTCTCTATTCATGACTTGTTGTATATGCTTTTGTTTTTTTTCTTCATTTTTGCTTTCCATGTCACCATTTGAAACAGTACTTGTCCCGGCACCAGTTACTTCTGATGCCGCAGTTGATTGCTCTGCAGAATTAATCGTTTGAACAGCTTGCACAGCTTGTGTTTTGTCTCTGTCGTTACTCAAACGGGTTACAATGTACCCTCCAAAGGCAGAGATGCACAGTAAAATTATGATTCCGTAAATAATAATGCTTTTAGGATTTTTCATTTTTTTACCTCCAAATATTTATCTTTACAATTTATTTAATGAACATATTTAATGCTAGAAACATGGCCCATAACAGATAATAACCTACGAATAAAACAACCCCCTTAGGTCTGAGTACCAACAGCATTGCTGAAAGATTTGATAAGTTAAATAACGCAAAAACAATGCATAGAGTCAAGAGAAACCCAGGACTGACAACGTTAAATTTTGACATATAACGTGGTATAGATGCTGTATAAGAATTACTGCCAACCTGACTCGTTAAAGTATACATTACATAATCATTGAATATTCTGTTCAATAGAACTCCAAGTATCATATAAATCCCCATAAAGTTAATATTATGATGAATGAGTTTCAGAACACTAGTTATTCCAATAGGTTTATCTAGTATCTCCGACTCTTTATGCATTCTATAAACCGAATCAGTTTTTCTTATTCTCTTAAGTATAAATCCCGCAATAATTCCAATAAATAAAGCTAACATAATCCTTTTATATCCTGTCCTGAATACAAATGAGGGATCATTATAGGGAACAGACATATTAAAAATAAAATTAGATAATAAAATCGGCATAACTTGATAGTACTTAAATCCAAGTTGAAGGAAAACAAAGAATATTGGCAGCATTCCAAAGGTATTAAACGGTAGCAACATGCCTAAAACAGCTGCTGTGAGTATCGCTATAATATCCACCCGCCAATTAATAGTAGTTATTAGTTTGTTCTTTAATAAGTAATATAAAAATAAAGATATAATTGAACTCAAAATAATTTGAATCAGTATTTCAGATATGTCTAAGCCCAACTTGATAACAAAATCAAACAACGTTTCACCTCCTACAATTGTTACCTACCTACTAAAAATTATATTATTCCCAGAGCTACCTTAATTAACATTTTTTGCTATACTTTTACACAAAAAAAGTATATAATAATTGGTAACATGCTGTATAGGTGGGGTGTTATGGAGCGAAATTCATTAGATTATATTGTTAAATCTATAGAATACATTGAGAAGAATATGAAGAAAACAATTACACTCGAAGATATATCCCTACATGTCAGCTTATCAAAGTATTATCTTAACAGGCTATTCCATCAAATTTCCAAAACTACTCTCATGAATTATGTTAAGAAAAGAAAACTTTCCAGCAGTATTTATGAACTATTAAATACCGATTTAAAGATAGCTGATATCGCTTCGGAATATGGCTTCAATTATGAGCAATCATATATACGGGCCTTTGAAAATGCATTTGCCATAAGCCCCGACAGATTTAGAAGACAAAAGCCCATAATAAATATAACTGATAAAATAAATCTTGATTATATAAAAGCAATTGGAGAAAATGCTTATATTATGACTCCAGATATAGTTATTAAACCGGAGTTTTTAATAGCTGGGATTAAATATAAAATAGACGCTGATTATGACATGAAATTTCATGAATCTAATACTAAAGGAAATGATTTTTATTTTAATAGAAAAGGCGAAATAAGAAATATTATTCAACCCCATATTTACATTGGGTTGGTTGAATACAGTACCGATGAAGACGGGTACTATTATTATATACCCTCTGTTCAAGTATCAGACGCAGGCGCTTTACCGAAGGATATGGTAATCCATAAAATACCTACTAATAAATATGCCATCTTCAAATATATCGGGTTACACCATGCCAAACAGACTAATATAACAAATTTACATTTCACCCTTATTTACATTATTTCAGACTGGCTACCCAAATCAGGGTATTCGCAGAGTGCCCCCTACCATTTTGAAAGGTTTGATGAGAACTTCACCACTGATGATTATTGTGAAGTTGATATTTATATACCAATTAAATAACCGGCTTTGAATCCTTCCTGAACAGATACACAAACCAATAGGCCATTCCGGTAAACACTACTCCCCCCACAATATTTCCAAGTGTAACGGGAATAAGGTTATGAGTAAAAAAATTACCCCAAGTCAGGTGATTAATCTTATCAGCGGTTGCACCAAGTGAAATTGCCTGCTTTACCCATTCCGGATTGCTCTTTGCAAGTATTCCGGCTGGAATATAGTACATATTTGCAACACAGTGTTCAAAGCCTGAAGTTATAAACAGCCATATAGGGAAAAATATAGCCAGCAGTCGTCCTGTCATATCCTTTGCACCATAGGCCATCCACACGGCAAGAGAAACAAGCCAGTTACAAAGGATACCCATAACAAAGGCCTTGAGAAAGCCAAGAGAAACCTTATAGGCTGCTGTTTTTATTGTAAACCCACCCAAAAGACCGTTAGTAAAGTCAAGCTGACCGGAAATGTAAATAAGCCATGCTATGAGCAGAGCTCCTACAAAATTACCGGCATAAACGGTAACCCAGTTTTTCAGCATTCCTCTTAAAGTTATTTTTTTTTGAGCAAGTGCTGCCACCATCAAGGTATTTCCTGTAAAAAGCTCACTGCCTGCCACTATAACCAGCATCAGTCCTGTTGTAAAAATAGCACCTGCAAGAGCTTTTCCGACTCCGGCCCATGGGATATTATAGATTGCAGCATTTGAGCCTTCCGACGCAAAAGCAATGAATGCTCCTGCAAGAATACCAAGTACAAAAAGTCTTGAAATTTTGGTGTTTGCTTTCTTATATCCGTTCTGAACGGTCTGTTCAGCTATTTGATCAGGTGCTAATAAATTATTATTGGTGTATGTATTATTCGGCATAATATCGTCCTCGTTGAATAAGTATAAACTGCACGTTTCTTATTATACCAAATATTTATCAAATATAAACGAAATATTGGATGGGTTTTAAGACTTGTCCAAAAGATTTCTGACAACAGGAATAAGTTTTACCCCTATTAGTGCTGCGAGATAGCTTTTAATTATATCTCCTGGAATAGTTAAAAGAAACCCTCCGTAAAGTACTTTTGACAGCGGAGTTTCAGCTCCGAGATAAAGATTCTTTATCAGATATAGGTATGGTACTCCAATCGCATAAATTATGAGTACTCCTGCCATATTTATTAAAAATAATCTGGTAATTGTAAGCTTTGTTAAGCCTTCGGAAAGTTTACCGATAACAAAGGCAGAAAGGATTAAACCTGCAAGATATCCAAAGGTAGGATTAAGGACATATCCCGGCCCCCCTCCACTGGTAAAAACCGGAACCCCCACAAGTCCTACAGCGATATAGACTATCTGAGAAATCATGCCTATTCTTGCGCCAAGTAACATACCCGACAGCAGGCAGAAAAACACCTGAAGTGTCAGCGGAACGTAGGGTAAAGGAATCCTGATATAGGCACCTATAGCTGTAAGAGCGGCAAATAAGCCAGCAAAAATAATATGTTTCGGTTTCATTGGTTTGCCTCCTAAAATATGTATGTATATTTGGTATTGTAAACCAATGGCAGATAATTGTCAACCTATTCGTCAACTATTAGTTTACAATTAAGTTGACAATTCAATAGGCAATATAGTCTTTATGCAATTAAAAGTTAGGAATATGTTCACTGGAGTTAAAAGCTTATGGATTTTCAAACCTGACCTTGTATAAATCCATATTTCGCAGAGGATCTAATTCTCTGTCGTTCCGCATATACTCCTCCAATTCCCGGCTTATGTCTGCAGCACGAATAAGATCTTTAAGAGCCGACTCATATTTTTCAAGATAAACATAAAAACAAGCTCGGTTATAATAAAGAAAAGAAGCGTCAGGTATATTTTCAATCCCTTTTGATATTACCTCAACAGCTTTGAGATAATTCTTCTCCTCAACATATATAAGCGATAAATTCAAATATGTGTACGAATATTTAGGATTTCTGTGCAGAGATTGGTGGTAATACTCTATGGCCTTTCTGGGGTATCCCAGTTTATTCATTATGACACCGGCATTAAATAATGCCTTAAAGTGCTCAGGTTCCAGTTCCAGACCTTTCCTGATAGCCGACAGTGCCCTGTCATATTGTCCTAACTCCTCATAAACAGCTGCAAGATTATTAAAGGCCCAAAAGTGGGTAGGCTCAAGTTCGGCGGCTTTTTCATAATATTCTGCCGCCTCCTGCTTCTGTCCGTTTTCATCATATGCATTTGCCATAAAAAAATAAGCTTTGGAATAGTAGGGGTCAAGTTCTATAGCCTTTTTATACAATTCTATGGCTTTTTTATATTCCTTGTTATCGTCATAAATAATGGCCAGTCCGTAATACGCCCTAGCCTCATATGGATTTATTTCAATTACCTTCTTGTAGGATTGAATAGCTTCTTCTTTCATTCCCAATATGTCCAGATTTATTGCTACATCCAGAAGAATTTCAATAAAATCAAAATTCAGACCTTTTTTTAAATAAATATCTATTGACCTGTCATATAAGTATAATGAAATTTTCGGAAGAGTATTAACCAATGCTCCCGCTAAAAAGTATAACAATTTAAATAAATAAAAATACAAATTCATCACTGTCCTGTGCATTAGTTAGTCTAAATTCTCCAGAATTATTCTATGTTCCACTAGTTCCATAAGTTTTATTCTTGCTCTTATTGTTTTTCTCTCGGAATATATATTTTCAAGCGTTATTCCATCATCACCAGGTATTACCTTATCAACCGAGTCTAATATAAGCTCTTCATTTCCAGTTTTATCAACAAGGTATACATTTGCTTCACACATATTATCTCCCATCTACGCGCATGGCGCGTACACAATAGTAATGAAAAGCCATGTAGTGGTATTGTTCCTTAAACCTCCCACAGCTTATGCCCCAATATCTCCCCAATCAGTTCCATAGCATCATCAATGTAATGGGGAAGTGGTTCGTCTTTTGTTCCTGCTACTAAAATATTGCACCGGTTAAGAGGTATCAGTACCTTTGAGGCACCACTCTCCGAAACAGCTTTGGCCATGGCTGGTGTCAGCTCTCCAAGCATGGAATTAGCACATATAATACCAATTGAGCCTATAATAATGTCAACCCTGGAACAATTATAAACAATGGCATTCTCACCTGATGCCCCTTCATTGGCGCCTGCCTTCAGCATTAGCGATACTGCCAGAGCGTTTGTTCCCAGAGCTAATATACTTATTTCATTACCAAAAGCGGCCCGGAGTTTTTCAACAATAAGTCTGCCTATTCCTCCGCCCTGACCGTCAATAACTGCGATTCTCATCTTTTACCCATCCTTAATTTTTTTATCTGAACGGCAAACAGGACAATTCTGAAGGGCCAGTGGAATCTCAAGACCGCACTCCTCCATCAGACTTTCATTTTTCAATATGTCCATTGTAGGTCCGTCTGCTGCTACTTTGCCTTTTTTAAGCACGATAGTCCTCGAACACATATCCATTATCATGTCAAGGTCATGACTTGTAATAATTTTTGTATGATTGAAGCCTTTCAATATCTTCATAATTTTTCTCCTGGCTTTTGGGTCAAGAGACGCAGTCGGTTCATCCATAATCAATATGTCAGGCTTCATTGAAATCACCGCGGCAATTGCTGTCAGTCTCTTTTCTCCTCCGGATAACTTATAGGGCGGCCTATCTTTCAAATGAGTTATCCCCACCTCTTCCAGGGCTTCCATAACTCTCAACCTGACCTCTTCCTCATCCAGCTTGTAATTCCGTGGGCCAAAGGCAACATCATCATAAACGGAGGTCATAAAAAGCTGGTCGTCAGGTTCCTGAAAAACCAATCCGACACTTCTTCTGACTTCAGACAGTGTTTTTTTGTTGACCGGCAAATCGCCAATCCTGACCACACCCTTCTGAGGAAATTGTATTCCGGTTAATACAGACAAAAGCGTGGATTTACCAGCACCATTTGCACCAACAATCCCTACCGCCTCACCGTGCCCCAGAAGGAAGGAAACATTGTCCAGTGCCTGATGCCCATCTGCATATGAAAAGCTTACATCCTTTAGTTCAACTTTATGATGACTCATTTTCTTCCTTTCAAAACAACATTTAGCTCAATACCAATTCAATAACATTTTGCTAATTAACCCTTAAATCAATTCATTTTTAAAGAAATATAAATATTAACTGAATTTATACTAACTCAAAATATTGTGTCAGTCCAGTCCTATATGAATAAAGTTATAAATCCTCGTATGTAAAAATTTATAGAAGCCAACCTTGTATTATGATATACTAAACCGGGTAAACCCAGAGTATTTCAGTCGTTATTTGGATAATTGAATTTACTTAATGTATGAATTTGGGGAAAATGAATTGAGATAGGATGATCATTATATATGAGTAGTAACAGTCCTGTTTTGGAAGCAAGGGCTGAAAACAGCAGTGCTGCCGATATCCAGAAAAATTTTAGGAAAATTAACTCTATTGATATTTTAAGGTTAATATGTGCTATTATGGTTGTCGCTATCCATACTCAGCCTTTGTCGGAATATGAAAATCTTGCAGGATATATTGCAACCTTTGTATTTCCAAGACTGGGAGTACCTTTCTTTTTTGCCGTGTCAGGTTATTTTTACATAAGCGGGCTGATTCAGGGAAAGAAAGTCTTTGTAAAGTACATAAAGAGATTACTGACCATCTACATCCTTTGGAGTCTTATTTATTATTCTGTGGATTTTATTCAGGTAATACGCAGTAACGGCTCCTTTACCGGGTTTTTAAAAAGCTGTTTTTTTGATTTCCTTATTACGGGCTCACAGTATCAGCTATGGTTTTTCCCGGTACTGATATTCTGTGTTATTTTGGTTACTGTTCTGCGCAGGCATCTGGTAAGTTTAAGTATATTGTCGTTCCTTTTATACGGTGGAGGCTGCCTTGTAGGAGCATATTATTATAAATTGGGGTCTAAAATACCTCTTATTAACAACCTGTATCATTCGCAGCAGCTTGAGACGGTGAGACGCTACCTGCTTATGGGTTTACCCTTCTTTATGCTGGGCTATATATTGATCCACGCTTACAGGAAATTAGGAAATGTTAAGAATAAAACACTACTACTCTCAACCGGGATTATTTCTGTACTTTTTTTTATGGAGATATTCATTGGAAAGGCATTTGGGCTTCAAGCCAACATAATTACAACAATTTTTCTATATCCCTTACTGTTACTTGTTTTAACTCTATGCCTGAGATATCCGCTGCCTCAATTTGAAAAGGCCGCCCGCTTTTGTAAAACAAGTGCAAATTTCATGTATTACTCTCATCCGCTATTTATATTCGTGATGACAGAGGCCTTATCAAAACAGTTTTCTATAAGTCTTGGCAATACTTCGGAATTTCTGCTGATATGTGTTTCAACGGTTATAAGCTCCTACATAATATTTAAAATTAACAATAAATATCTAAATAAGCTGGTTCAATAAAAATGTGAATGAGGGGCCAAATTAAAACCTGCTAACAAAACCTGAAATCAATAATGGTATGTTAAATACTCTTGCAGCCGACAGGAATGCTAGCCATACTGTACAATATATAATATCTCCGGGCTTTACTAGTCTGCTGCTCAAAAAACTATATTTCCCGTTGTAGCCTTTTAAAACCATAGATTGGTATATTGTCTGTGCCCGGTTAAAAGTCCTTATTAGCAGCTGCCCTACCATCGAGCCCCACACCTTTATTTTCACACCGGACTGACCGGGAGCTCTCATGTGATAGGCCTTTAAAAGTCTTCCTGCCTCATCCATAAGTACAAAAATGTATCTGTAGGTCAACAGGAATAAAAGGACAAAAACAGAGGGTACTCTGAGAAGACTCAAAGTTTTGGCAATATCATCGATGCCTGTGGTTGCAATCAATAAAAAACCCGCCGTCACCATAAGGGTGCTTCTGATTAACAATGAAATAAAAGTCAACCACCCTCCGGAAAAGGACAAGCTTCCTATCTCAACCACATTCCTGTCAAAAACGGGGTTCAGTATGCCGGTAAAAACAATAAACGGCTCTATAAACAGCACTCTTTTAAAAATTTTCCCTAATGGAATATCGCATACCATTATCACTATCACCGGGTACAGAATAAACGGCAGCAGTCCAACAACCTCATACCTGCTGAAGGAAGCAAGTATGCATATATAGGCCAATGTTACTATAAGCTTGAACAGCGGGTGAATTTTATTGATCGGGTTCTTATGTTTGGAAAGTTCGTCAATATGCTTTACTTCCAGTACCGAGCCTATTATGTCTGCCATTTATACCTCCCTGAAGCTCCCTCATTTTATCAACTAGTTTGTCGGTGGCTTTTCCTTTTTAATAATTTTATCACAAAACCTATAGCAACAATTATACCAACAGTTACTGCTGAGCCGACTATACCTGAAACCACTGTTCCTGCCGCACCGCCCTCTGTTTCCGAGGAACTTTTAAAGCTGTAATCGGGCAGCACAGCTGTCTTTTCCTGAACATTTTCCAATGCTTCGTGAACCCGTGACTCCCCTTTCAGTTCCTCACCTGTCACTTTCGCTATTGACCACTCCAAGCCATCCGGATTTGCAGACGCAAACAGTGATACCAGGCCACCCAACGCCAGTGCCGCCACAAGGAAACCAATAATTATTTTTTTGTAGTTCTTCCTGTTGCCTTGCTGTCCGTCATCAGTTATTATGTCAGGTCTTACCTTCCACACAAAGGACACAACGGCGGCAGTTACAATACCTTCAACCAGACCTATTGCCAGATGAATCCCCTGCATTGCCAGCACAAACTCAGTAAATGGCAGCTCGGTTTTTCCCGAAAGCATTGTTTGCAAAACAACGCTGAAGGCACCCAATTGCAGGGCTACCACGCTGGCAGCTATACTTCCGATTGTTATTCTTGTTCTTGACATTTTAGTTCTGGTTATCAATTTATATATCAGCGGGTACGCTATAAAACATGCATAAACACCCATATTTATCAGGTTACAGCCAAAAGCCAGATAGCCTCCGTCTGCAAAAAACATTGCCTGAATCAGCAGTATAGCTGCCATGGATAAAAAGCCGGCATAAGGACCTAGGAGTATAGCCAGCAGCAGTCCGCCTCCCAGATGCCCGCTGGAACCGGTGCCCGGGATTGTAAAATTAATCATTTGGGCTGCAAACACAAAAGCAGCCATAACGCCCATTAAGGGAAGCTTTCTTTCATCCATTTCCTTTACTTTTTTAATTGAATATGCTGATACCCCAACCGCTGCAGCCAGCATTGTGCCTCCAACCTCCGGTGATATCAGAACGTCCCCCATATGCATAGTAATTTTCTCCTTTACTGAACAAAATGTTTAATATTTCTGTTCCATAATAATAATAGACCCAAAAGGGTATATTGCCAGCCCTTCATGGGTCTATTCAAATTAAAGTTAAAATTGTTTAATAGTTGGGTATTACTGAGTAATAGATTTTTATCCGGAGATCTTCCTGATCTCATTTTCATTGATATTCTATAATACATTTTTCCATATGTCAAACATAAAGAAAACATAAGAGATATGTAAAGAAAAATTATTTATGGCTCCTGAATATCAAAATCGTAGTTTTTTAAACCATGATAATAATTACCTTTAAGGGCTGTAAACTTAACCAGCGCAAAATCCGGATCATGGTAACCCAAAGGGTAATACATCTTCATCTCCTCATGCCAGAAGCTTTTCCTTTTGTCATCATCATAGGAAACCTCCGCCAAGCCTGTTAGCATTAAGCCCTCAAAGGTTTTTTCATCATAGAAATAGAGGCTCGCTCTGGGATTATCCATTATTTGCCATACCCTTTTTGATGAGGTGTTGGAACAAAACCAAAATTCCTTAATCCCCTTGGCTTCAGTTTTTATCATTGCCTTTTGCTGAGGCAGGCCCCCTTTTTCTACTGTACCTAGTATGCCGGTGAAGCTGCGGTCTACAAGAGCAAGTGCTTTTTCATAAATTAAGTTATCCATTTTCCCCTCCAAATATTATTACAATACTGAATTTAATGATTATACTGATATATATTTAATCTTTCAGCACAGCTATGCCATTATTTCGCTCTTTTCAAACACCCCCCTGCTGAGGAAAGCCAGCAGAGCGCTTGATGCAAGGTTGGTTCCAAGCAAGCACAGTGAAATTGTCAGCATTCCCGGCATATCCTGAAGCAGAACCATAATAAGAATTAAAACTATAATTGCAGGTATACAGGTTGCAAAGACAAAAAACATTCTTATGAAAGTCAAAACTACAGCATTGGCTCCTGCACCTATTATTCTGTAGGTGAAAACCTCTGCAAAAACAAACAGTATTGAAAAGCCGATAAATATAATTAAATATGCTAAAATCATTTGAATTCCGATATTAAATACCAAACCTCCGATTATAAGAGAAATACTTCCTCCGAGGATTGCCTTCATCAGCCCGGGCAATACAGAGAATATAACCTTCTGAAACGAGCCGGCAGGAATAAGGTATATATACGGCTTTTTAAACTCCCTGTGCCATGAATCATTCAAAGACATGGAGAGTGTACCGAAGCTGAGCATTGCAAAAACAAAGGTGAATTCCAAGCCGAATACCTTTCCGAATACAACGTAAAACAGTCCCATGAATATTTCCCTCATATTCGACATGACACTTACCTTCTTATTTTCAAGTATCTGTCGTGAGAATATTGCAGCTGCACCGTCATAATATCTTATTGAGGAGCCTTTTTGTTTTAGTTTCGCAGTTGAACGCGCATCTGCACTGCCATGTGTCTTAATATCCTCAAGCATTTTTTGGAGATTGACAGAATCCTCAAGTGTTTTTTCGTAAAAATCAGCCTTACAATTATACATTGCAACACATAAAGCAGCATTTGCTATACCCAGAAGAGTAATCGCCGGTATGAGGCCTGAAAGAATATTACCAGCTAATAGAGAGCTTATTGCCCATTTTGTCCATCCGAACAGAGGTACCCAATTGTACCAGTTGCTTGTAAAATAATTGTCCACGGTAGTTTTAAAATTAAGTCCGCTGCTGAACAGCATACCCAGGAATATGGCAACAAGAATACCTGCGAACCCGAGAAAAATATACTTTGCCTTCTTTTTAAAGCCGGTTTTCTCGGTATCAATTATGTATATGTAATAATACGACAAATAAATACATCCAAACATCAAACTAATAATTAACAGTACTACTAAAAACTTCGGCACTGTCAACGCAGGACCTAAAAGATATGGCATGTAAAAACATATAAAAAACCCGGTCAGCGCCGCTCCAGGGGCAGTTGATATAAGAATATAAGCCAGTACTGTTCTTCTTTCAAATGGTCCGGTAAACAAATAGGTGGCATCCGCCATTGTTAATATACCCGTGTCTTTTGAAAGAAAGGTGTTATAAAGCAGCATTCCAATTAAAAGTACAACTCCTGCTAAAATAGTTTCTGCTGAGCTACTGGACAAAGCAGGCTTATCTACAACAAATGCCATAACAAACAAGAAGCCCATACCTACTACAGCAATAACTGTGATAACAGCTGACAATACACTGGAGAAAGCCCGTTTAATCTTATTAATGTAAGCTTTTCGTAATATATACATTATTGCTTGCATTCTTCTTTTTCTCCTTCCGTAAGTTCGAAGAAAATATCCTTGAGTTCCCTGTCTTTAAGCTCATCTCTTGAAATATCACAGACTATTTTACCCTTGTTCATTATATAAGCTCTATCCCAAACATCATTTATCGTATCGATTATGTGAGTGCTTACAAGAATGCTCTTTCCCTCCGACTTTAATTCCTTAAATATTTTAAGTACCTCATTTATAGCTTTCGGATCCAGACCTACCAGAGGTTCATCAAATAATACTGCCTGGGGCTCTATCAACAGGGCAACCGCAATACTAAGCTTTTGAGTCATTCCCTTTGAAAGCTCACGTACATATTTATCCTTTTTATCATAAATCTCCAGTCGCTCAAATATTTCTTTTATTTTTTTCTCCCAGGAGTCCTCGAGCTTGTATGCTTTGGCAATAAACTGTGCATGTTCCCAGGGAGTAAGAAAATCATACAATGCAGGAGTTTCCGGGATATAGCCGAATATTTTCTTTGCTTCTACAGTTTTGTTCTGATGCCCGCAAATTGTTATATTCCCTTCAAATTTAAGCAATCCGGCTATACTTTTGATGGTAGTTGATTTTCCAGCACCGTTAGGCCCCAGCAGAATGGTTACCTCTCCGGGTTTTGCTGTCAAAGATATACCATCTACTGCTGTAAATTTTTTATAGGTTTTTGTCAGATTATTTATGGTTATCATGTTATCTCCCATCTACGCTCATAACGCGTATATTAATATGTGTGTGAAAAGCACATAGTGACTTTCCTCTACGCGAAATACACCATAGCATGCCATGATGTATTTTTCATGCGAACCCCATTAAAATAATAATTAAAATTATTATACACTAAAGAGTAAAATTTTGTATGCGTAACACTAAATTTCCTGAATAGTCTATTAGTTCAGTGGCTCGACGAATGGAATATATCTTGATGGGCTCAGCGTCTCGACGCATGGAATATATCAGCGACTCAACACATAGAATATCTCTTGATCGGTACAGCCGGCTTCTCTCATCGGCTCAACTATATCTTTCAGTAAATCCGGTATGTAGGTTTTTAGAGAAGTAAAGGTGCCTTCAAGCTTGTACTCCCCCATGGAGGCAGGTATGAATATTGTTTCGCCGGCTTTAAAAGCTACTTGCATGCTATCTGAAATAATAGTCCCCTGCCCGTTTAGACATATGAATATATAAAAATTACTTCCGTCTGTGCTTTCTATAATACTGCCCTTTGTGTCATACCTTTCACAGGCAAAGAAGCGGTTTGCCAGGAACACTGTTTTTGTAACGTCTTCACTTATATTAAGCTTCACTCCGTTCACTTTTGCTTCCCGGTCAGTCAAATAGAAATTGATAACATCCAGTGCCTTATTCAGATGAAGATCGCGCCCCACACCATTGCTGTCCACCCTGTTGTAATCATAAACCCTGTATGTTGTATCGGAACACTGTTGTATTTCAGCTATGACTATACCGGCGCCAATGGCATGAAGCAGACCGGCAGGTATATTTATGACATCCCCGGGCTGTACCTCGACCTCCAGAAGACATTCCTCTATGCGGTTATCTCTGACAGCCTGTGCAAAAGTCTCTCTTGTGACTCCGGGCTTCAGACCTGCAACCAGCTTGGCGCCAGGCTCGGCGTCAATTATGTACCACATCTCGTTTTTACCAAGGCCTCCCTCATAGACTGCGGCGTAGTTGTCGTCAGGATGTACCTGAACTGAAAGTCTATCGTTGGCATCAATTAATTTAATCAACAGGGGTATTTCCTGACAATCTGCAGGAATTCTACTCCCAAGTATATTCAGTGGGTCGGCTTTTATTATTTCAGGCAATGCTTTTCCTGCAAATTCTCCATTGGCAGCAATGCTGACACCGTTCTTATGGCAGGAAATCTCCCAGCTCTCGGCCAGTAATCCTTCAGGAAGCTCACGATCAAACTTTTCAAAATAGCGGCCTCCCCAAATGTAATCTTTGTATACAGGTATGAATTTTATTGGATAATACATATAGACCTCCGTGTGCGAATAAGCTATATAAATAATTATGAAATTAAGATGCCATGTGAAATAATCATATGGCATCTTAATAATGATTCTTTATAATAATATTCTAAATAAGAGGGGCTAGCAATACATAACTCTAAAATTATCGTTCATCCATTTCTTATAATATCAAGCGCTCTTCTCAGCCTTTGACATTTGAAAAAGCTTCTTCATTTGCAGCTTGTCACCGTAATGCAAAACTGCGAATGAGTACAATTTGATTGAAAGCGTACCAATCAGGAATATTGAAACTATTAGTATCAATAGGGATAGTCCTATTTCCCAAAGTGGCACCTCCGTCGACATAAGTCTTGAGGGAACTGAGAAGGGCGATGTAAATGGAATCAGCGAAACAACTCTTGCCATGGTACTGTCAGGTATTGCAAAAGTACCATATGAGAAATAGAAGCAAAAAATGGATAGTAAGGACATAGGCATCAGTGCTGATTGTACATCTTCAGACTTGCTTACTGTAGCTCCAACCACTGCGTTCATCAATGCAAACAGTGAATACCCCAGTATAAAGTAAACAATTATCAATATTAATGTAACCGGTGTTAAACCTGAGAATTCGATAGGCATACCGCCGACAGACAATTTATCAGGAAAAACCAAAAGATAGGTTACAATCCCTACAGCAAGCAGCGTCGCCAGCTGAATTAGTCCAAGCAAGCCCATACCCGCAGTCTTCCCGAGGATAATTCTGGAGGGCTTTACCGAAGTAACGAGAAGCTCCATTACTCTGGAGGTTTTCTCTGAAGCAACTGACATTGAAACACCATATCCATAGAAGTATACCGCAAAGAATAGTATTATAACGACGGCTATACTTAAGATGTAGCCTCCAAGCTTGCTTTTTCCAAGAGCATTGACATTTATATTTAAATCCCCCAATGCCTTTGAAATTGTATCATCTGATACATTTGCCTCTTTCAGGAGCTTTGTTGAATAAATACCGCCTAATACCTTACTAACAGTATCAGGGTTGGGGCCCTCCATGTATTGCTGGGTAAAATAATCAATCTGTATTCCATTGTTCTTTCCTTCAATAACTATCAGGTAGGTGTTACCCTCTTCCTTTATATCCGTTTTAACGCTTTCAATTTTGTCCTCGGAAAGGGGCTTTATACCATAATCTTTAAATTGCTGCTGTAGTACTTCAAGTTTATCCGAATAGTTTCCGGTCTTATCAAGAATATATAAGATATTTTTTGGCTCACTGCTGCTGGTAGTATTTGAAGCGGTTACGCTATTCCCGTCACTACTGCCAAGACTTGACATAACGGCGGGAATAACCATCGCAGCAACAATCACGATAAGGATTATTACAGTAGAAACTATAAATGACTTTTTTCTGATATTTTCTTTAAAGGTATATTTTAAAACTTCTAAAAACTCTCTCATTTTGCTTCCCCCATCTTCTCGATAAATATTTCATGCAAGGATGGCTCTCTGATTTCAAATTTGTCAAGGATAAGCTTTCTGCTCAATATCTTCTCAAGCATTCTGTATGCCTGCTCCTCACCTGTGATTTTAAATTCATAACCATTTGCGCCTTGCTTGTATGTGGTTATATTTTCTTCTGCAGCAAGCTCAGGAATATTGCCGGAACAGTTAATGATAAGGTTGTTTCTTCCATAGCTGTGCTTGATCTCCTTCAAGTTGCCCTTCAAAACTGTTTTACCGTTCTTAAGCAGAACTATGTCCTTACAGAACTCTTCAACTGTTGCCATCTGGTGACTGGACATAATAA
>JAEYNI010000211.1 GCA_023412635.1 Bacillota bacterium | reverse complement strand
TGACCCATTATATTGGGTTTATTCATGTACTGACCCATAATGTCATCATTATTATGACCCATTTTCATATTCTTGACTGGGCTCATATACATGGAATTATCCTTGGGTGCAGGTACAGTAGGAAGGGGCATTGTCATGCTGTTGGGCATGGCCTGCTGGTTGGGCTTCTGTTGCTGCGCAGGCATTGTCATGCTGTTGGGCATGGCCTGCTGGTTGGGCTTCTGCTGCTGCGCAGGCATTGTCATGCTATTAGGCATGGCCTGCTGATTGGGCTTCTGCTGCTGCGCAGGCATGGTCATGCTGTTGGGCATGGCCTGCTGATTGGGCTTCTGTTGCTGCGCAGGCATTGTCATGCTGTTGGGCATGGCCTGCTGGTTCGGCTTCTGTTGCTGCTGGGCAGGCATGGTCGTGTTATTGGGCATTGCCTGTTGAGCAGGTTCCTGTTTCGGTTGTTCTATAATCTTCTGTTCAGGTTGAACTTTTGGTTTATTAAAAAATGGCCATTTTTGCACCTGAGAATGCCTCCTCTGATTAACATAATAGTATACTACATACTATGTTATACCGAAAATAAGGTGACAGCTGATACTCCCTGCTGCCAACCTTCTGCACTTTTTTTCTCATTCGCGCTATTCTCTTGAATCCTTCTACAAAAAACATCTTGACAATATGCAACTAATTGCATAAAATAAAAGCAACTAGTTGCATATTGGAGAAAAAAATGGATTGGATACAGAAAGCACAGATGACATTTGGAAACATGCTCATTGTAGCAAACAGAATACAAAGTAAAGGAGATGGATTATTTTGCGATTTAAGCCTGAAACAGTGGTTTCTGCTTATTATTATTTCAAACATGCCCGAAACAGACTTATCAATTAACCGTATTGCTGAAGTAAATGGAACAACCCGACAAAATGTTAGAAAGATGTTAGAACTCATGCGTACCAAGGGTTATGTAGAATTACTCCAGGGAAAAAATGATGCGAGAACCCTAGATGTCCAATTAACAGACAAGACCAGAGAATTTTTAAAAGCAAATGAAGAACTGGGAATCCTTTATACCCGGCAACTCTTTGAAGGAATCAACGAAGAACAGCTTGATACGGTTAATAATGTCTGTAATAAATTATTTAGCAATTTAGAGAACTTTTAGTTAGAAAGTAGGATGAGGTTAATGATGAAGAAAAAATTTGATGTTCTCTCGCTGATAGCGGCTGTTCTTATGATGATATCTGCATGTATTGGCATTTTCTATTCTAATGGAGGAAGCCGATTTGAGGTTATTAATACATATGGAGAAAAAAATTATTTGTTTGGAGATGGCATTTATGCCCATGATACAATTCTGAAAGCAGCCACAGGTAAAGGGACGGATATCACAATGCTGTTTGTAGGTATCCTTATAGTTGCAGGAGTGCTTTTAGAGAGAAAATATTTATGGATTCGATTTGTAAAGGTCTCTTTGCTAAGCGGTCTTTTATATCATTCAATTTGCCTTGTTACCGAGTTTTCCTTTAATAGAATATATATTATATATTTAGTCCTATTCGGCACAGCATTGTATTCCTTTATATGGAATTTGGCCGGACTGATGAAACAGGAGCCGTATCCGAAATCGGTATATGAAAAGAGGTTTACAGGTCCACTAATTACTATTTTTTTGGGTGGTTGTTCCACCCTGTGCTGGATGATATTTTTTATATTGCCTGCAACCTTAAGCGGGGACATAATAGGTTCAATAGACGCTTTGGAAATATATACAACAGTTCCAACCTTTGCAATAGATTTGGGAGTTATTTTGCCTGCCTGTATACTAAGTGCAGTTTGGCTGTATAAAAAGGATCGGCGCGGATATATACTTACACCGATTTTGTTGGTTTTACTTGCTTTGGTGGGAATAATGGTTATTGTTCAATCATGTGTTCAGAATTATTACGGCATAACACTTCCGCTGCCTCAATTAATCGGTCTTGTTGGAACCTTCTCTATCCTTGGCGGAGTGGCAATACCTTTCGCGGTAAAGTTTTTAAAGCTTGTGAAAAATTAATAGCCCACCTTCTAGAATATTAAAAGGGGATGTCGCATAACTATAAGATTTATATAGTTAGAAAGACCCGTACCATTGTACTCCCAAACAGCTCATATAAATGTGTCGGACACAAAACAGTTAGAGTAATTCCTTGTCACGAAATTCCTCCAACTGTTTTTAACCATCCTTCCACATTTCAATGAGCTGTCCTCACGTACAATGCTTTTCTTATAACATATATTAATCTATATTGTTATGCAACAGCCCATTTTTGGTATTGTCAGACATTATCTTCAACAGTTACTTCTTTATAACCTCAAACAGTAATTGTCCATTTCCGTATTTCTCGGACTTAATACTTAAAATACCTTTCCCAGAACTGCCTTTTGTTTTTATCCAGAAGCCCCTAACTCCACCGATAAGGGCTATGCATTTAGGACCAATAATATCTATGGGGCCCTGAGTTTCAATTGTCATAGCATCATTTGCATAGGTCAAAATGTTTCCGTTCTGGTCGGTTGCCTTTAATACAACTCTTGTTACGTCGTAGGTATCAGCCTCAACCAGTACACTGCTGTCAGCTTCAGTCTTTAGATGAGCAACCTCTAAAGTTGACTTTGTCACACTTTTTACCATTTCACCGTTCTTATAGCCTTCAAATCTGAAGCTGATGCGCTGACCTCCCCAATTACTTACGTATGTTCCGAAAAGTCTCAGACCGTCATCCATTGTGAGCTTGTATTTAAGCATCAGCCTTCCCATAAGAAGCTTCGAACCAAAGGGAAGATTCATTCCGAATTTGGAAACATCCCTTAATACGCTTTTCATTCTAAGAGAGTCCTTATCTGTAATATTCTCATACTTTGTAAGAAGGTCGCCAATGAAATCATCAATTTTTATTGGAGCGTGTTTCAGATTTGGGAATTGCTTCCAGTAAGGATAAAAGGTCTTTATGAATTCATTATCCTTGTAGAGTTTTATATAGTCACAGTTGGTAAAGGCGTATACGGTTCCGATATCTCCCCCGGAATGTTCTCCTATATCCATAGATGAAGAGAGTTCCAGCACGGGAACGAGGTCCTGCTGGGATGCATATACATGCCAGGCAAGCTTAGGTATTCTGAACATATCACTGACACCGTGATAGCATATTCTGTCTCCACTTCCGAAATCCTTATGAGTGTTATAGTCAGACAAGCACCAGCCTATAGCACCGCTTATTCTACTGCTGCCCAGCATCGTATTCAGAACCCTCATATGTCTCAAGGCATGCTCCAGCCTTCTGCTCTCATTGTCAAAGCGCTTGGTAGGAAACATATGTCCATTGTGTTCAGTTACAAGATAGGGTGCATTGGTTTTTGTCACCTTGGAAGGCAGCTCAAGTGCCAAATTACTGCCATTATGCATAAAATCGTTATAGGTATAAACATCCTCCAGCAGATTGCTGTCCTTGAAGTTCCTCACACCTCCGGTCTGCCTGGTATTATCCAACTCATGGGCAATTCTGTTGGTATTATGGTAGAACTCATCACTATCGGCTGATTCGTTGATTCTTACCCCCCACAGTACAATACTCGGGTGATTTCTGTCCCTCAGGATCATATCCCTCACATTCTGGCAGGACAGCTCCTTCCACTTTTCCTTCCCCACATGTTGCCAGCCTGGGATTTCTTCAAATACCAGCAATCCAATTTCGTCACATCTGTCAAGGAAATGTCTGGATTGTGGATAATGGGAGGTTCGTACCATGTTAACTCCCAGTTCATGTTTAAGCAGGTCGGCATCCTTTTTTTGAGCTGATTCCGGCATTGCATAACCGACATAAGGATAAGACTGATGCCTGTTTAAGCCAATGAGCTTTATTTTTTTGCCGTTAAGATAAAAACCCTCCGGTCTGAAGACAACTTCTCTGAATCCGAACCTGGTCTCCCAGCTATCAATTACAATCTGATTCATTTTTAACCGGGCCTCAATTGTGTATAATACAGGATTCTCAATATCCCAAATCCGGACATTTGATACCTTTCCCCGTGTGTTACCCCATACTGAATTTGCCATCGGATAGATAAACCGGCTAACAAGCCGTTTTTCAGCATCGTTTATTTTAAACTCAACATACATGTCCTCATAAGCCTGTGAAAGTTCTATATCTATATCCAATGTTTTTTCTGATGCCAGAACATCATATGTTCTTATAAAAATATTTTTTATATATGCTTTCTCTCTGATTTCCAGCCACACTTCACGATATATTCCTCCAAAGACAAGATAGTCAATGACCTTCCCAAAGGGCGGGATGTCTTCTTTCTCTGTAGAATCGCATACCACTACCAGTAAATTGTATTTACCGTATTGGACCTTATCGGATATATCTATTTCAAAAGGCGTATATCCCCCTGAATGCTCCCCGATAAAACTACCGTTTAAGTATACTTCTGCATATGATGAGACACCCTCAAACTTTAGTAAAAGTGCCTTACCACTCAGTTCGGAAGCTATGTATAGTTTTTTCCTGTAACAGGATACAAATTGATATTCAGCCTCATCAAAATTATTGTAGTCCAGAATTTTATTGGTATGTGGTATATTAACCAATTCAAATCCACTATCATCAAAAGAGCTTTCTAAATAATTCTCATTGTAATCACTTTTGTAATGCCAGTCATAGTTCAGATTTATTTTTTGCATAATTGCCATCCTTCTGAATTTTTGATTGATTTACTGATGATATATTATATATCTATATTTGTTTTTTTTGTGTCTAATTAGTATATAAATTTTATCTGTTAAATATTATTTTACTAATTAATAAAGAATATTTAAACTGTGAATTAATATCATCTCTAATTTAAAATAGATAAATTTTTGGTGAATACCTATAATGAATTAGAATAAATAACTAAAAATAAGAAAAACTAAAACATCAGTAAAAATATATTTATTTAAGGAGGAATGTTATGAATAAAAAAGATGCACAACTTGACGGGCGTGATAACAGGCGTTTAACAGCCTACAGGCCCACTGACAACGAGGGTACTGCAGCATGGACCAAGGAAAAAACAAAGCAGAAGCATACAGATGTCATTATCCCTGATGAAGAGGGCGTTTCAGAAGCGAAAAAATGGGTAGATAACGGAAGTAGACTTTAATAAAATTTATTAATAACGGGGTGATTTTTTATGTCAAAAATTAAAATGACGGTGGATGGTAATACAGCTGCTGCTTATGTTGCCTACGCGTATACCGATGTAGCAGCGATTTACCCTATTACACCATCGTCGAATATGGCGGAATCAGTAGACGAATGGTCCGCCAAAGGCAAAAAGAATATATTCGGACAAAAA
Source organism: Bacillota bacterium (assembly GCA_023412635.1). Classification (GTDB taxonomy): domain Bacteria; phylum Bacillota; class Clostridia; order Acetivibrionales; family DSM-1351; genus Ruminiclostridium. Next base: position 1,126 of record JAEYNI010000211.1, on the reverse strand, counting down.
GTCCGTGTTGTAGAAATGCAGTCAGAAGCGGGTGCAGCAGGAACACTGCATGGTTCTTTGCAGGCAGGAGCTTTGACAACAACCTTTACCGCTTCACAGGGATTATTGTTAATGATACCAAATATGTATAAGGTATCAGGAGAATTGCTGCCTGCCGTATTTCACGTCAGTGCCAGAGCTATTGCCACCCAGGCTCTGTCCATATTTGGAGACCATCAGGATGTAATGGCAGCGAGACAAACGGGAGTTGTCATGTTGGCTTCCGGGTCAGTTCAGGAAGTAATGGATATAGCACCTGTAGCACACTTGGCAGCAATAAAGGGCAGACTTCCTTTCTTACATTTTTTTGACGGTTTCAGAACTTCTCATGAAATTCAAAAGATTGAAGCTTTGGAATATGAAGACTTGGCCAGTCTTGTAGACTATGATGCAGTCAAGGAATTCAGGGATAGGTCTCTATCACCAAATCATCCGGTAACAAGAGGAACCGCTCAGAATCCGGATGTTTACTTCCAGAATCGTGAAGCAGCAAATCCTTACTATGACAATATTGTAAATATTGTTGAGGATTACATGAATAAGGTTGGAGAGCTTACCGGCAGAAAGCATGGTCTCTTCGATTATTACGGTGCTCCAGATGCGGAAAACATAATAATTGCAATGGGATCTATTACTGATGTAATTGAAGAAGCTATTGACTATCTTAACGCAAACGGTGAAAAATACGGTGTTGTCAAGGTTCATTTATTCAGGCCCTTCTCAGCCAAGCACTTGTTAAATGTAATTCCAAAGACAGTAAAAAAGGTCGCAGTTCTTGATAGAACAAAGGAACCCGGTGCAGTAGGCGAACCACTGTATCTCGACGTAAAGGCAGCTTATTATGGACTGGAGAATGCTCCATTAATAGTCGGAGGTCGTTTTGGCCTGGCATCCAAGGATACAACACCGGCACATATTAAGGCCGTATATGACAATCTCAAGCAGCCAAGCCCGAAGGATGGGTTTACAATCGGTATAGTAGATGATGTTACCCATACTTCCCTTAATATTGATGAGCATATTAATGCTGCACCAAAATCAACCATCAAATGTTTATTCTGGGGACTTGGTTCCGATGGTACCGTAG
>JAEYNI010000175.1 GCA_023412635.1 Bacillota bacterium | reverse complement strand
GCGGAAGCGCTTCTCAGGAAGAAAATCTATCCTTTATATTCTATTGATTTTGAATGCTTTCCCGTCCATACTGTCTATGTTCGCTATGTACCGGATATTAAAACCCTTTGGTTTAGTTAATTCGTATATAGGTTTGATACTGATTTATACTGGTACTATGGCCATTTTTGGAGTTTGGAACTTAAAAGGTTATTTTGACACAATACCTATAGAGATTGAAGAAGCGGGGGAAATTGATGGGGCAAGTGATTTGCAAATTGTTACAAAGATAATGCTTCCGCTGGCCAGACCTTCAATCCTAGTTACTGCAATCATGATATTAATATTTGTCTGGAACGAGTATATTTTTGCCGTCACCTTTATGACCGGCTCTGAGAAGTACACTCTTGCATCGGGGCTATATGCCCTTCAGGCAACTGAATACACAAGAAACTGGCCGGTATTTTCGGCAGCATCAGTTCTTGTTTCCATACCAATACTGATAATATTCTTTGCTTTGCAAAAGAACATGGTATCAGGGTTAACTGCCGGTGGAGTTAAACAATAATATTAAATAAAGAAAGGAGTTTATTTGGTGTATTTTATTAGTATACATCATTAAGAATAAATATGATAAAGGAAGCAATACTACATATACCATTATCCAACTATGCACATGGAATAGATGAGGAACATGCTGTTTTCAGGCTGCGAACTGCACTGGGAGACATTAAGGAATGTACTCTTTTTTATGGAGACAGAGCCTGTAAAACGAACCAGGTGTCTTTTATGCAGATACCTATGAAAATAGTGGCAAGAGATGACCTTTTCGACTATTACGAAATCGAGTTATTCTCACATTTTCAAAGAATATGCTATTATTTTAAACTCAATGATGGAAAAGAGACCATACTGTACTATTCAAACATATTTTCTAAAGAGATACCTTCTGAAAGGTTTGAGTTTTTTCAGCTACCCTTTAATCACAGAGCAGATATTGCCAATATTCCACAGTGGGCCAAGAGTTCAGTAATCTATAATATTTTTCCTGACAGCTTTGCTACAAGCAGGAGATTCATATCAGGGAAAAGCGGAACTGCAAGGATTGGAGATATAACCACGAAAAGCAAAAATGGAGGAACTATAAGAGGTATTACTGAAAATCTTGATTATATTGAAGGGCTGGGGATTAATTGTATCTATATAAATCCAATTTTTGTTGCGGGGGAGCATCATAAGTATGACCCTCTGGATTATTTCCACATAGATCCCTGCTTTGGGACTAATGAGGACTTTAAGACTCTTGTAGAGGAGTGCCACTGCAGAGGAATGAAAGTTATTATCGATGGAGTATTCAATCACTGTGGCTGGAACTTCTTTGCCTTCGAAGACGTTATTAATAAAGGTGAAGCCTCCAGGTATAAGGATTGGTTTTACCATCTTGAATTTCCAGTGATTCGTCCTGACAATCCCGATGACATACCAAATTATTATTGCTTTGCCTATGAGAGAAAGATGCCAAAGATGAACACAAGTAATCACGAAGTTAGAGATTATTTCCTAAAGGTGTGCAGATACTGGCTTGAGGAATATGATATTGACGGATGGAGGCTTGACGTTGCCAATGAAGTTGATAATGAGTTCTGGCGTGAGTTCAGAAAAACTGCTAAGGCAGTTAAACCTGATTGCCTGATAATCGGTGAGGTCTGGGAAAACGCACAAACATGGCTCCGGGGAGATATGTTTGACTCCGCAATGAATTATGATTTCCGTAAGAATTGCAGGGATTTTTTTGCCCTTGGAAAGTTGGATTCAGCTGGTTTTGACGGGCGTGTCAGTGATATGAGGCTCCGTTACAACAAGAACATGACTTTCGGGCAGCTGAACCTGCTGGACAGCCATGATGTATCAAGGTTTTTATCAGTATGTAACGGAGACATAAACAGATTCAAACTATCTATTATTTTTCAGATGATGTTTATTGGAATACCCTCGGTGTTTTATGGAGATGAAAAATGCATACAGGGCGTACTTGAGCACGAGTATCGTAACCCAATGGATTGGGAGGAGCAGCAGGAAAATGAAATAATGCAGTTCTACCAAGAGCTTATTAGGCTCCGCAAAAGTTCCAGGATATTACAGGAGGGTGAATATGAGACTCTAAAGGCTGAAACCGGCTCGGGATTGTATGTGTTTAAACGTCAGCTGAACTCAGACCAGATCATAATCGCTTTGAATTCATCAGATAAAGCTGCCGAGCTGACCGATATCCCTTCTATAAATGGAGCTAATATATTATTAGCTGAAGGCTTTGACAGCAGCACAAAACTCGAACCATGGGGTTTTGCAATAATGTTTATAAAATGATGACTTTACTTTATACAGCTATCCTTAATAATTTAAGACACAACGCCGGGGAAGGCGTGTGTCTTAAATTACATTACTTCTTGTAAGAACTCTTACTAACAATAAGTTTACTAGTTTGATTTTCAATAGCCTTGGCAACCAGGCTCGTCAAGGGCTGACCGATAGCTTCCTTGTAATTAAAGCCAAGGAGCTTTAATATTTTCAGGGTTTCGGCAGACAGCACCTTCTTGATTGTGGAAACAAATTCATTATCTCCGCCGCTGAATGGAAGAAAAGTTGTTACAATGGGGAGCAATTCTCTTGTGATATACTCTATGTCTTCATTGGAGATGTCCCGAGTTATGAATTCCTGTTCATAACATTTTGTTATTTGGATAAGTTCATTTTTGTCAGTTATCAGATTGTTGATAAGGTCTTCAAGAACGTTTACAGTTTCATTATCATTATTCTTTTGCTTCACAAGTTTTATCTTATCGTATACGGCCTCTGCAGTGTTACGCACTGATACTTCTTTAAGTTTGCCTGCCAACTCCAATATAGGATCAATATTTGTTTCCATAAACTCACTCCTTGCATAAATAAATAGCTACAGTCCACAAAATGTCAATAAAAGTGGTATACATAATTATATGTGCTAAAAGGAGCGTATGTTACTTTAATTAGTATGTGCTGGTTGACATTAATATTTATTAGAGATGTTAATTTGATAGGCTGTAAGGTTAAGCAATGGATTGAATTTTTTAACAAATGTATGTATAATTTCTATCAATAAAATCAATATAACTGAGAATAAAAAGGAGATTATTATGGATTCCAAGGAAAATCAATTTGACTCAGAGTTTGGTAATGTTAAATACATAGTGAAGGACAATATTGTACTTCTTACGTGGAAAAAGTTTTGCTGTAATGATGATTATAGAAAGCCCGCAACCTTTGCTTTGGAGCTTCTCAACGGTTTTCAAGGCAGCAATCTTATTGTTGATGCAAGAAACGGGTTTGAGGATGAAGAGGAGGATGTAGAATGGGGCCTCTCGTTTCTTCTCCCTGCTATGTCTCGTACTTCCTGTAAAAAGGTAGTGTTCATCATGAATAAGGTAAATGACATTGAAGAAGAGATGGACATGTGGACAAGGGAATTTCGAAAATACTTTACTGTGAGTAAGGCTGAATCCCTGGAAGCTGCAATAAAAACCATAAAGGGGTAAAACAAACAAATTATATTATCCTACTTTAAAGACGTAAATCATCGGGGGAAAAGATTTATTTCGATTATACTTCAAATTGGAAAGGAGAGATACAGGATGGACTATTTGAACAGGATGAATAAGGCAATTGATTATATTGAAAACAATCTGGAGGGAGATATTGATTATACTATAGCTGCCAGTCAAGCCTGCTGCTCTGTTTCATATTTTCAGAGGGTATTTTCATTTATAGTGGATGTACCCTTATCGGAATATATCAGACGCAGGCGAATGACTTTGGCTGCATTTAATCTTAGGGATTCAAATGATAAAATAATCGATTTAGCCATTAAGTACGGCTATGAATCACCTGATTCCTTTTCACGAGCTTTTCAGAGTGTTCACGGAGTGACGCCATCCCTGGCGCGTAATCCGGGTATAACCCTGAAAGCCTATCCTCGTATATCTTTCCTAATTTCGATTAAAGGAGATGTTGAAATAAATTACAGGATTGAAGAAAAAGAGGAATTTAGCATTTTGGGAATCAAAAGACACTATCAGGGGCCAGCTGACAATGAAAGTGCAGTGCCTGTATTCTGGAATGAACTATATGAAAACGGGACAATTGAACAGCTTGGTAAGCTGTCAAACGGTTCACCAAAAGGGGTTCACGGTTTCATTCAGGTACTGGGAGAGGAGAAAGTTGATTATACTATTGCCTGTGTATCTGACAAAGAACCGCCTATAGGTATGAGCAGCTATAAAATACCAAAATCCATATGGGCGGTTTTTGAAATAACCGGACCTGTGAGTACAGCCCTGGGGACTGCATGGAAACGCATTTTTACCGAGTGGCTGCCCACATCAAACTATGAATACGCAGAGACTATTGATATTGAGTGCTTTCAGTATGGGGAAGATAAAAGCGCGGCAGACTACAAATTTGAAGTATGGCTTCCGGTTGTTGAGAAAAAATAAAAGTATAATATGCATTAGTAATATGAGTCACAGCCAAGATTAACAGTATAGTTTACCGCAAAGCAAATACTTGATAACATCGTCTGAGCTATAGCCAATATCAACTGATTGTACATGTTTTGCAAGTAGCTTAGCTTGATTATACTTCAACTTAAGGAGTCTTTTTATTTCCTCCAGACTGTAATGCCGTTCGGGTAGAAGTTTCTCCAGTCTTGTTTGCAGAAGACATTTGTATCTGTCATCCATGGCCTTGTTTGAGTGAATTTTCTTATGGCATTTCTTGCACAGATTAATTTCATTAATCGGCAAATAAACTATAATTGACTTACTTCCTTTAAAAATAATATGATGTTTTCCTGCTTTTGTGTTACACTCATGGCAAAATGGCATTTAAAACTCCTTTGTAACCGATATTTGATATATCAAGTTGCTAATCTTTATAAACTTGTATATATAATTATACAATCAATTTATTCCAGTATGTCAAATGTATAAATGCAAGGGTTTTCTTTGCTTACTCCAAGCTGTGGTATGTCTATTGAATTAATTTTCAATTTAATTCCAGCTTAATTCCCAGCGTTTTTTGTAAAACATACATGCGCCCTCCCGCACAACTTTCATAGTTTTTTGAAAAAATTAGTCTTATGGTTGTATTTGATAGATGCCGTTTTATCTTTTCTTAGTATAGTTTCATTCATGTCGATTCCATTTAACGCAGCAATAGCTACTGCATAATGAATGACATCTGCCAGTTCATTTCATAGTTCAGTTTGTAAATCTTCGTTGTCATAGGACTTTCTACCTGCTTATTTAGAACCTCAGCGACTTCTCCAATTTCCTCGACTAGTTTCATAAACGAACTTTGATCGATTCCACCATTTTAGTAGTGGTCAAGCAAATAATCCTCTAACTCTTCTATTGTTATCATTCTACTTTCTGACAAGAAGCGCGATGCTCTCACAATGTCCTGTCCGTATACTTTTGACATATCAAACTGGAATTTAATCGCACAACAGCTTAATTAATTATATTCTAATTTATAACTTCTATAGTTTAGTGGAAGCGAACTTTGTCATCTCTTCCATCTTCTTTTCAAATATCTCCGCCGGAACCAGGGCGTAGCCTTCGCCATCCTCGCTTAAAAGTATCAATCTCTGCCCCGGAACCAGGTTGAATTGCTCGCGGGCGGCCTTTGGTATAACCACCTGTCCACGCTCATTTATCGTAACTGAGCCCCAGATGTTCTTTCCCTTAGGTGGTGGAGAGATAACTCTGCCGTCTTCCAACTGTTCGGTCTTGATCAGGCTGTCGAGAGTAACTCCGTAAAGTTCTGCCAATCTGCTGCACTTTTCTATATCCGGAATGGTCTTTCCGCTTTCCCACTTGGCATAAGCCTGTCTGGAAATATCAATTTTCTCGGCCACCTCCTCCTGTGAGAGACCGTGAATATTTCTTAGCATGATTAGATTA
>JAEYNI010000101.1 GCA_023412635.1 Bacillota bacterium | reverse complement strand
AATGTAATCAAGAGAATTTTTAATAAGCTTTGAATTAAGTTCATTATTATCTTTGAGTTCATTAATCTTTTTAACCATTTTTTCCTGACAAACCTTCAACTGGGACGCTTCTTCTGTCCCAAGTTTGGTTGTCAGCCACGAAATTGTAACATCCTCAGGTTTTTGACCTAACAACGAGCACAATTCTCCGACGACCTTTTCTCTTTCATCTTCCAGCTTTGAAATTTTTATAACCAGAGACTGTTCTATCTTAACGATATTCTCCAGTTCATTTACCTTTCCACCAATAATTAATTCCTTTTTATTGTTGGATATCTTGAAGAGTGTGTCATATATATCATTTTCCTGACTTAATATATCGACCAGTTGCCTGACTAATTCTGCCTCCATTTAATTACACCCCCGAACATTTGCGCATCTCACATTAGGCCAAACTCTTTATCTCTTGTATCTGTCAAAATTTAAGCTTTTGTGTCCAACACTGATTTCCCGAGTTTCTCAATAATTTCCTGTCCGCTTACATTATAGTTTCCCGATCTGTATACTTCGGAAAGTTCGTCAACCTTGTTTTGTCTGAGATCAGGAACATCTCTAAGAGCTTTGGCTACCGTCTGATAATCCATAGCATTGCTGGATATGGATACTATATCCTTTTTGGGAGCCACAGAACTGGTTTTATTAACTTTACCAACAGATCCTTTTGAATCATAGACCTTTGATACATTATAAATATCGCCTGTGATTTTCATTGTTACCACCTACTTTCCGAATTGCATAATACCAAGACTAATTCTACTATATTTATTATCGTCAATTTGCAAAATATATTTAGTATTCCTTTTCAATAAATAATGGAAAGAGCTGAAATTAGCTCCTATTAGGGATTTTAAGGCAGGAAATCGGGAAATAAATTACGCAATCTACATATTCTCGTAATTATATAAAAAAACGAGGGGAATCTCCCTCGCTTTATGATCGATATAATAAACTTTATTAACTTGCCATATCAGCATTCAAAAATTCTTTTTACTTGCCTAATAAGCAGCCTACAAAAATTCTTGATCTAGAAGTTTTTGTTCAAATATCTCATGCCTATTCCGGTCTGCTTTTTAACCTCAGGCTCCTTATCCGGCTTTCCAATGGTTCCTGAGATGTCATGATGAAGCTGATTCTGACAGTCATTGCAGAATCTGCCGGTTCTGATGGATTTTCCGCATCTTTCGCACTCAAGGACTATATTTGCTCCTTCAGTTATCTCCAGACGGCCTTCCTTTAAAAACATCTTGATTTTTTCGACACTTACATCACAATCCATAGCAACCTGTGATAATGTAGCACCCGGATTATCATACAAGTATTCCTTTATCTTTTTAAAAACCTCTTCGTCTGCATTTTTACAATCAAGACAAATTGGCGGTCCTCCAAGATAGTTGTACATTCTGCCGCATCTTCTGCAGTTTCTTAAATCAGGCATAGCATTCTCCCCCTAAAAAAACATGTTATATATGTAAGGTTATAAATTTAACTGTCAACCCTTGTTGTTGCTATCACACCGGCAATGATTCTTTCAGCTCCTGCAAGTTTTAAAGCTTTACAGCACTGATTAATAGTACTTCCTGTTGTTACAATGTCATCTACCAGTAAAACACTCCTGCCCTCAACCCGTTTTGGTAAATTAACCTTAAAACTTCCCTCCAGATTTCTAAGGCGTTGGGATTTACTTAACAGACTTTGAGTCTTAGTTTCAACAGTTTTTATTAGAACATGGTTTTCGGACTTTATACCAAGTAGTCCAGCCGTAAATCCGGCTATTAATTCCGCTTGATTATATCCCCTTTGTCTCCGTCTGTTTCTATGCATCGGTACGGGTATTATAATATCTATTTTCCCTAATTGCGGAGTATTCTGAACTTTTAGAGCAAGTAACTTTCCAAAAGTGCGATAATACGAGGGCCTATTGCTGAACTTGAATTTTTTTATGGAATTCTTAAGTGAATTACAATATCTGCCGACACATATAATTCCGTCACAGTAAATTTCATAGTCATCAGGCAAATTTAAGGAATTTATGCTATTGTTAAAATAATCCATTTGAGCGGCACATTGCCCGCATAAGCAAATAGGACTTCCCGGTGATAATATCACGTTGCAAATACTGCATCTCGGAGGAAATAAAAATTCCAGCAGGCTGATATGTACCCTCCTCCTACTCGTTTAACACACGCATTTTCTTAAGTTCATTTTACATCAGTTTGGAAGGTTATGCAATATTACATTATTCCCATTTATATACTATAATGTATCTATTTTCAACATAATTAATTGCTATTAATTGGTCCATCAGAATTTTACCCATCTACAGGAGTAAATGAGTGCTATATCTTAAGAAGATCACACAGCATCGAGTTTCTCTCGTTTATCTTAACATTTGACACCATGACTTTTACAGCTTTTTTCTGGCCTATAATGCATGCCATTTTTTTTGCTCTGGTGACTGCCGTATAACCGAGATTTCTATTTAGCATTATATAATTTCTCATATGACAAAGAATAATAGCGGCTTCACACTGGGAGCCCTGCATCTTGTGAACGGTAAGACTGTATGCAAGATCAATCTCTTCCAGTTCATTTATCTGGTAAATTATTATAAAATCATCATACTGAACCGCAACTTTTCTTTCTGTTGTTGATGAACTGCTATCCTCATCGTCGCCATTCAAACCTGCTTCGCTTATTTGGGATATTTCAATTATCCTGCCAATATCTCCGTTAAAAACTCCCGAACTCTCTTCTGCTACGTACCTATTAGTAAACGGATCTTTTTGATAATGGGGGGACTCATAGTTATTGCTTAGGTGGATAACCTTATCACCTTCTCTGAAAATACTGTTACCCCTCTTAACTTCATTCTTACCAGGCGCGGCAGGATTTATCAGTTCCTGGATAGCCTTATTCATTTCATAGGTTCCTATTTCGGAAGTCTTCTGAGGACAGATGATCTGAACGTCGTCGATGGTGTAATTATAGCCTGTCATAAGGCGGTTCAACGCCTCAAGAGTTCTTTTTATTACTCGGGTTTTATCCTCTTCCTCTACTATAAAGAAATCCTTGTTCTCATTGATATTCTCGGGCATTTCGCCGTTAATGATCCTGTTTGCATTGGAGATAATTCCCGAACCGTCTGCCTGGCGCTTGATGACATTCAGCTTCACGGTTTTAATTATGCCGCTCTTGATCATGTCGTCCAGTACATTTCCCGCGCCTACAGACGGAAGCTGCTGTGTATCTCCAATCATAACCACCCTTGTGCCCGGCGAAATAGCAGTAAAAAGTGCGTGGGCAAGGTCTATGCTCAACATCGAGCTTTCATCAACCACAATAAGATCATAGGGCAGCTCATTGCCCTGCCTGTAAAAAAAGCCTTTGCTTTCATAGGAAAATTGCAGAAGCCTGTGGAGGGTCATAGCTTCAAAGCCTGTGATTTCTGTAAGCCTTTTTGCCGCCTTTCCCGTTGGAGCTGCCAGCATAAAGCTCATCTCTTCCTGATTGGCAAAATATCTTTGCAGCACATAAATCATACATTCAACAGTAGTAGTTTTTCCGCTGCCCGCTGAGCCTGTAAGTATCAGCATATTAGTATCAAAAACAGCCCGAACGGCTTCCTTCTGCATACTTTCAAGTTCAAAGCCTCTCAGGGCTTCAAATTCTTCGATCAACTTATCTACATTGAAAAGAAGTAAATCAGGCTGGCAGCGAGCTATCTCCTTTATGGCCTGAGATGTTTCATACTCCATTTTGTACATTTCCCTAGTATAAACTGCTTCATATTTATTATTCTGTTCGGAATAAGTTATATTAATAAAGTTACCTGCTTTGATCATTCTATTATAAGCCTCTTCAAGCTCCTCAGCGGTAATGGTATCCGTTTCGTCACTCAATGCCTTCGCAGTCATTTCCAACAGCTTGTCCTTGAATAAATAGCAGTGACCGTCGGTTTCAGCCGTTTCAAGAACACTTTTGAGGGCAGACTCAAGCCTGAATATCGAATGCGGGTCTATCCCCAGTTTCTTTGCTATTTCATCGCAACTCTTAAAACCGAAGCCCCTGATATTTGCAAACATATACGGGTTTTGCTCGGCTATGGCTATGGATGTCCCCTTAAAGGAATTATATATTTTCATAGCTTTGGCGGAAGATACACCAAACTTCTGAAAAAAAATCATTATATTCTGGTATTCCATATTTTCCATATAGGAATCATGGATTACCCTCGCCTTATCGGGTGATATTCCTCTGATTTTAGTCAGGGACAGTGGCTCATTCTTGATAACCTCCAGAGTTCTGCTTCCAAAACCCTCAACAAAGTTCGAGCCTGACTTGTAACCCGATACAATATTTCTTGCGGTTTTTTCTCCTACTCCCTTTATTATGCCGCAGGAGAGAAATGAGATTATTCCTTCGTCAGTAGCAGGCTCAATAAATTCAACTGTTTCAGCCTTGAGCTGCTTTTCTCCCCTGTATGTGCCAACAGTTCCAATTACTTTGCTTGGCAGAACTGCGCAGTGCTCATTAACCTCGTAATAGCCTGTCACGCTTATCTGATCTGCAGCCTCATGTTCAAAGCCGTCTTCATCTATAATCTTTTCTATGTCAAAGGTATATATCTTATAACCGTTTTCAGAGTTTTCGTATATTTTATAATCGAATCTCCCGATTATGCTTAAATTTGTACCCACAGCATAGCTGTCAAAAGACCACCTCTGCTGCTGAAACTGTCCAATTGCCATAAAAATCTCCTGGTTACACTAAATAGATTTAATAGTAAATTACTATTTCAACTATTTACCGTTTTATTTTTCATGCGTTACTATAATTAAATATATCCTATTTTAACTTACCCATCAAGGTTTACGTATTTTCGATATAAACTGACCAAAGAAGAGTTCTTTATATGACTGCTCCGATACATAAAAATAACCCCCTAAGTAATCAACCCATTACTAGGGAGCCATTTCAATTTTATACATTTCAATTTCAAATAGAATTGCTAATTCCTGTTTTTATAGAATACACATTCTCTCTCATCAAAGGAGCATACTTCCAACAGGGGAAATTGGTTTTCAAGCTTCCTCAAAAGCTTCAGGGTGTCGTCCTTTGAGTTCATATCGACTACAATAAAGTTACCGTTTAAGGCTATATTTCTTACAAACTTGCTTTCCATTGCCTCTCTAACCAGTCTTTCAATGTTCTGCTCCTGATCATTTACCAAAAGCACGAGATTTGCCTTCTCCACAAAGTATTTTTTCCTGCCCATCAATTTTATAATGTCCAAAAATAGACTAATAAGTCCAAATATGGCCAGAAGTGAAAGTATTGCGTAGCCTAATCCCATGTTATCACTCCCCAAAATATATCGTACCTTATTTTATGAATCAGGAGGCACTTGTGTTACATGGCGCGGCAGACTTTTACCTTAGAAACCTTCTTTTCTTCAACTTCCTCAACCTTGAACACCAGCTCATTATATTCAATTGTCGGTTCATCGCCCTTTTCAGGAATTCTCCCAATCTGTCCTATAATAAATCCGCTCAAAGTTTCATAGTCATCAATCGGAAGGTCGGCTCCAAGTATCTCCTGGGCTTCATCCAGACTAATTGAGCCCTTTATAATAAAAGTATTATCATCTATCTTTTCCAGCTCTTTTTCTTCATCATCATCTTCATCGAAAATATTTCCGACAATCTCTTCGATTAAGTCCTCGAGAGTAACAATCCCCGCAGTTCCGCCGTACTCATCAATAATTATTGCCATATGGGTTTTATTCTGCTGAAGCTCTTTAAAAAGTTCATCGGTCCTTTTTGATTCAGGTACAAAATATGGCTGTCGTATTAAATCTTTCAAAGTAAAGTTTGAGGTATCATCGTTTGTTACAAATTTAAAAGCATACTTGGAGTGCATCACTCCAACGATATTATCTATGTTATCTTCGTAAACCGGAATTCTTGAGTATTTTTCACTGTTTATAAAGTCAATTACTTCCGTAAGGCTCGCATCTATAGGGAGAGCCGCAATATCCGTTCGATGGGTCATTATGTCAGAAACCGTCTTGTTATTGAATTCAAAGATGTTATTAATCATCTCTTTTTCATTTTCATGTATTGTCCCTTTTTCTTCTCCCACATCAACCATCATTCTTATTTCTTCTTCTGTTACATGTTCTTCTTCGGCATCCGGGTCAACACCAAATAACCTGACGAAAAAATTGGTAGAAGCAGTTAGCAGCTTTACAAAAGGTGATGTAAACGCAGCCAGAGCACGCAACGGATTTGCAACAAATCTGGCTATAGGCTCAGCCTTTTTCATTGCTATCCTCTTTGGTACCAGTTCACCAAGCACAAGGGTAAAGTATGACAGCACTATTGTTATTACAAGCATCGACGCAGTCTTTAACCACGCCTCGGGTATTGGTACTCCCGATGCAACCAGAAATTTTACCAGCGGTTCTGCAAAGGTTTCCGAAGCAAAAGCACTCGCAAGAAAACCAGCCAGCGTTATTCCTATTTGAATAGTGGCTAAAAATTTACTGGGTTCTCTCAAAAGATTATTTAATACTTTTGCCTTTTTATCTCCATCCTCAGCCATAAGTCTTATTTTGTTATCATTGAGCGAAATCAGTGCAATTTCTGATGCTGCAAAAAAAGCGTTCATTATAACTAGTATTATTAAAACAAAAATTTCAGTTAACAATTTTTTCATCCTCCATCTGAATAAAAACTAAAAATATTCCTAAACCCATTGAAAAATAAATAAAAAAAGACACACCAATCCGAGGTAGGACTGTCAGGGTCTTCTGTAAAAGTATCTTTCATTGTGATTTTGCTTTTTAAGTGATATCCAGCTGAACGCTATACAACAATTACTTGTATCCTCAGGATTATCCTCCATACTTAAATTAACCCCCCATTTTAATAAATTTATAACCTTAGCATCTGGTTATTTAATAATTTACTATAAGTTTGACCCTTATGTCAAATGGTACAATACAATATTCTTGAATTTCCTTTGAGGTTAACCATACATAGAACCATTAACCTCCTGCTTGCTAACTATTATTATTGTTCTCTTTGCCTTAATCGGCTTTAATACATAGTTAACTCTTAAATAACCATTGCAGTGAGTTACTTTAATATTATATGTAACACAATTTCGTAATATTTTAAATCATATATAAATTTTTATTAGTATGTGGTTTTGCGGGTTGGATGATTATGTAACAGTCAAACAAATAGAAAACGCATAGACAAACGAATAGAAAGCTCGCACACCTGACAAAGGAAAAAGGGTGCCACCAGCAATTTTCTGATGGACAGCACCCTTATATAACTTATTCTTGAAATCCAACTACGCAGATTCATAAATTAACTCTGCGCAATTCAGATTTTTTATCCTCAAACTTTTATAGTCCCGCCTCTTTTTTAAGTATTTCGGCTACGTCTGTTCTTTCCCATGTGAAATCGGCATCATTTCTTCCGAAATGTCCATAAGCAGCAGTTTTCCTGAATATAGGTCTTCTTAAATCAAGTGTTTTAATAATCCCTGCTGGTCTGAGGTCAAAATGTTTATTTACAAGCTCAGATATTTTTTCTTCAGGAATTACCGAAGTACCAAAGGTGTCGACCAATACTGAAACAGGCTTTGCTACTCCGATCGCATATGCTAGCTGAACCTCACATTTTCTTGCTATGCCTGCAGCTACTATATTCTTGGCAACATACCTCGCAGCATATGCAGCAGAGCGGTCAACCTTTGTGGGGTCCTTTCCGGAGAAAGCACCGCCTCCATGTCGTGCATAACCACCGTAAGTATCGACAATAATCTTTCTTCCCGTCAGACCCGAGTCTCCCTGAGGACCTCCAACAACAAATCGTCCGGTTGGATTAATAAAGTATTTGGTGTTTGAATCCAGCAAATTAGCAGGAATAACCGGCTTTATGACAAACTCCAGCATATCTCTTTCTATTATTTCATGACTCACATCGGGGCCATGCTGTGTCGAAATGACTATTGTATCAACTCTTACAGGTTTGTCACCGTCATACTCGACTGTAACCTGTGACTTTCCGTCAGGTCTGAGATAATCGAGAGTTCCATCCTTCCTTACTTCGCTAAGCTTCTTTGAAAGCTTGTGTGCCAAAGTAATAGGCATGGGCATTAGTTCAGGAGTTTCATCACAAGCGAAACCGAACATCATTCCCTGGTCTCCGGCACCGATAGCCTGTATCTGTGCCTCACTCATTTCTCCTGTTTTAGCCTCAAGAGCCTTGTCAACTCCCATTGCAATATCTGCCGACTGTTCATCAATTGAAGTGAGCACAGCGCAGGTTTCACTATCAAACCCGAACTTTGCCCTATCATATCCTATGTCTTTTATTGTGTTTCTTACAACCTTTGGAATGTCAACATAGCACTGGGTTGAAATTTCACCCATAACCATTACCATGCCTGTAGTTACTGCTGTTTCACAGGCAACTCTGGCCTGTGGGTCCTGTTCGAATATTGCGTCAAGTACCGCGTCGGAAATCTGATCACAAATTTTGTCAGGATGTCCTTCGGTTACTGATTCCGATGTAAATAATCTTTTTGACATTTTAAAATACCTCCAATTCATAATATTTATCTTGAGGTCAGTTTTTATCCCTTAATTAACATATACCTAGCTCCCGTAATTAACGGCGGGAACGCTCAAGGTAGTTAATCTTTTTTTATACAAGAACAAAGGTGGCAAAGCCACTTTTGTTTGCACACGTGCATAAATTCAAAGTTTTTATTGTCTAGGGAAACTGTTATATGTGTCTAATACGCCTTTATGTGCGTTCCAATAATCATTGTCGCACAAATTTATACTTTCCTAGACAATAAAAAAACCTCTTTCGAGGTTTGTCATTTTATCTTAAATTAATGATCACCCCTCATCTTTCAGGCATAATGCCTGCAGGAATTGGCACCGTACATGTTTGAATGCTGGTTGCCGGGTTTCATAGGGCCCACTCCCTCCACCTCTCTTGATAAGGATAAAAATATTGACTTTGAGATTATTTAACCACAAAAAGAAAAACTCGTCAATAGCTTAAGCTACTTTTTCCCGTTGGCCTTAGTCATAAATCTTTCTTTACTTATTACAAACCTTTCGTGCTTGCCTTCCCCTATTTTATCCTTTTCATCAAAGGCTTCTACCGAAAACACAAGCCGCTTTCCATCCACCTCTACAAGTTCCGCTTTTGCTGTTACCTCCATCCCCACCGGTGTAGCTGCCATATGTTTAACGTTTATCATTGTTCCCACTGAGGAACTGTCTTCAGGCATACCTTCAGCAAGAGCGTTGGTGGAAGCCTTCTCCATCAGTGCTATCATAGATGGTGTGGCGAAAACTTCAAGTTCCCCGCTCCCCATTGTTTTTGCTGTATTACTGCTGTCAACAAAAGCTGAAGCTTCTCCTCTTAGTCCTATTGTAAATTCCATATATTAACCTCCATAAGCCACCATTGTGGCCACAAATTGTATTAAAATTTATCTACTCCCATCTACGCGCCTAGCGCGTACAAAAATAGTAACAAAAGACACGTAGTGGCTCTTCGCTGCGTGAAAAGCACGATGACTTACCGAATGTATTTTTCACGTTATTATCTCCTCGATTATTATAACACGCAGACCTAAAAATATCTAAAACCCTTCAACTAACTGATTAAGAAAGTTTTAACTAACTCACTAAAAAAGGTATGCTCATCTGAGCACACCTTTTTCTCTAAATAGTATTTTTATGATCAGCCTTCCAACTGAGGAGTCGGATTGGCACCTTCCAGAACAACACCGTCGAATATTGATTCAAACTCTGCACCTTCAACCTTTTCCTTCTCCAGGAGTATTTCTGCCAGCCTGTTCAGCTTATCAATATTATCCCTTAAAAGTTTGAGAGTTCTTTCATAAGCGTTGTCGATAATACTCTTAACTTCATTGTCTATTATTGCAGCAATTTCATCGCTGTAATCCCTGGAGTGAGCCAAGTCTCTTCCAATAAACACTTCATCGTTTTCATTTCCGAATATCATATTGCCAAGCTTATCACTCATACCGTACTTGGTAACCATATTTTTTGCTATCTGATTAACCTTCTTCAAGTCGCTGGAAGCGCCAGTACTTACCTCATCAAGAATAATCTGCTCTGCAGCTCTGCCACCTAAAGCGATTATTATTTCTTCTATCAGCTGTGACTTGGTATGATAGCTCTTGTCTTCCTGAGGCCTGCTGGCAGTATATCCGCCCGCCATACCTGCAGGTATGATGGAAACTCTGTCAACCTTCTGACTGGTTGACACAAGTTTGATTGCAATTGCATGCCCCGCTTCATGGAAAGCGGTAACCTTCTTGTCTCGTTCACTCATTACGCGGCTCTTCTTTTCTGGACCCATCATAACCTTGAAAGCTGCTTCCTTTATCTCTTCATTTCCGATTTTCTTTTTATTTGCTCTTGCCGCAAGCAGAGCCGCTTCATTCAGAAGGTTTTCCAGATCTGCACCTGTAAAGCCAGGCGTAATCCTTGCCAGATCATCCAGTTTAACGTCATCAGCTAATGGCTTTCCTCTGGAATGAACCTTCAATATCTGCTCTCTTCCTTTTATATCAGGAAGTCCAACAACAACTCTCCTGTCAAAACGACCGGGTCTTAACAGAGCAGGATCAAGAATGTCAGGTCTGTTAGTTGCAGCAAGAATAATAACCCCTTCATTTATACCAAAACCGTCCATTTCAACCAGCAGCTGATTCAGAGTCTGTTCTCTTTCATCATGTCCGCCGCCAAGTCCGGCTCCTCTATGTCTTCCCACAGCATCAATTTCGTCAATAAATACTATACATGGAGCGTTTTTCTTTGCCTGTTCAAAAAGGTCACGTAC
>JAEYNI010000018.1 GCA_023412635.1 Bacillota bacterium | reverse complement strand
ACCTGCAGAATGAACTCATGGGGCTGGACTTGTTTGTTCCGAGGTCAGAGAACCCTATGGAGAGATTTAAGGAGAAAATAGAAGAAATCTCAGCTTCCATTGATAATTACTGTACCGATATGAAGCTTAGTGTTAAGGATGTAAAAGGTATTATTAGTAAATTGAAAAGTCATGATTTTACTAACATTGAGATAGTTTAGTATATTGTGCTTTTGCTGCCGCACATGGCCTACAGAGTGGGCATAAACATATTTTTAATGAATAAAAATTGTTTAGAAAGTGCAGCTATCTAATCTGTAAAGCCGGCTCGGGCAACTGAGCCGGCTTTATTAATTATTTTGAGGAGAGAAATCGAATAAAAATGCTGCAGAAGTAAAAATTAAATAGAAATTAATTTAAAATTGTAAGCTAAGTTACTGATTGACTGGACCGAAAAAATTTGTTAAACTAACTTAATAGAATTAAAGGGGAGTAGCTTACAAGCGATAAAGTCAACAACCGGTTTTAATAAAACCTGGCTTTATTCTCCAAAGTGGAAAGCAAGACCTTTGAATGTATTATTTCATTCAAGGTTTTTTTTTGTAAAGGAAAGCGAAAATTTTTATGTAATTATTATCAGGAGGCTAAAATGTCAACAAAAAGAGCAATAAAATTCGTTTTACTTTGGATTGGACTTGCTATCCTTTTCAACATCGGGGTTTGGGTTTTTGAAGGTCAGCATAAGGCGTTGGAATTCCTAGGCGGGTATATGATTGAACTCAGTTTGAGTGTGGATAATCTTTTCCTGTTCCTTATCCTATTTACAAGCTTCGGGATAAAACCTCAACATCAGCGGAGAGTTTTAAATTATGGAATATTTGGTGCAATTGTTCTAAGGCTGATATTTATTCTATTGGGAATAACAATTATCAATAAAATTCATTGGATATTATACATCTTTGGTATAATACTGATAATCAGCGGAGTCAAGATGATGTTCAGCGGAGAAGAGGCCGGGGATCATAAAGACAGCAAGCTATTGAAGCTTTTAAGCAAAATATTACCGGTCACAGATACACTGCATGAGGAAAAGTTCTTCGTAAAAATAAATCATGTACTTCATGCTACCCCACTTTTTGCCATACTTGTACTGATTGAATTTTCCGATATCCTTTTTGCAATTGATTCAATACCTGCGATTTTTTCAATTTCTACAGACCCGTTTATTGTGTATACGTCAAATATATTTGCGATATTGGGACTCAGAAGCCTTTACTTTGTATTGGCTGCAATGCAGGAGAAATTCAAGTATGTTAAGTTTGGAGTTGCTCTGATATTAATGTTCACTGGTGTTAAGCTGGGAATACTGTTCTTCAATATAGAAATACCGATAATTTATTCCTTGCTCACAATTTTTACAATCCTTATAGGAAGTGTAATCACATCAGTTTTAGTAAATAGATATCAGGAAAGAAAAAAGATGGAAGTAGAATTAGAAAAGGTTCGATATATAAAATAAGTTAATGTGGGCCATCGCTATAAAAAACTCAGGGGCTGCAAGAGGCCCCTGAGTTTTGCTTTTTTTAGCAATCATGATTGTTGTTTCCGCAGAAGCAGCAGAACAAAATAATAAGAATTATTATAACCCAAATCATGTTGTCATCAAAACAGCCGCTACCTTTACCACCAAAAAAACCACCCATAAAAACACTCCCTCCAAAATATTTATTGTTATTATTAAATAGAATAGGTCAGGCAAATATTTTAAATCCGCTTTGTTTTACGCAATATTTACCTGACTAATAACATACTATTCAGAACCTTTTTTTTTGTTACAAATAAAAAATAGCAATATAAAATAAAATTAATATAATAAACTAGGAGTTCTTTCAGGGGTTTTTATTGGATGAGGGCATATAAGAAGAAAGCATTGCATAATAAGGATAAAAGCAATATGGATACTCCTGTAGTTAAGGATAAAAAAGATATAAAATTTGAACTGAACTTTAAGGAATACATAGGCCAGACGGTTACGGTATTTGTAAATGCAGGAGGCGAGGTGGGTAAGGGCTTTACTGGTGTTTTGCTGGGTAGCACTAATACATATATAAAACTTCTTATGCTCCCTTCAATGCCTCCGGCCTGTTCTCTTGGAAATGCCTGCACCTGCAATACTGACAATATACTTTTCTGTGCTTTATGCCCTTTTAACAAGAAGGCTTCAGCAGGTTCTACAGCGATTATACCGATAACTGCCATATCAGCCTTTATACACAACAACTTAAATTCAGGCTCGAACTTTTGTTAGGTGTATTAAACATATTAATATGTGATAAAATTACATAGTAGTAAGTTTGCATAGAAAAAAATTATATAGAAAAAAATTATATAGAAAAAAATTATAGAATTAAATTATATAGATAAATCATACAGTACTTAATTACAATGTGATTAAGTACTGTATGATACTAAAAAAATAAGGCAGGATATATGATATATACAAATGAAATAAACTACCCCGACAGCGTCGGTTACATTATTGAAAGACTGAATGAGAACGGATTTGAGGCCTTTATTGTGGGAGGTTGTGTCAGGGATTCCATTCTCGGTAAGACTCCATGTGACTGGGATATTACGACTAATGCCCAGCCTGAGGATATTAAGAGGCTCTTTAATAAGACCTATGATATAGGTATACGGCATGGCACAGTCAGTGTAGCAGTAAACGGTGATATTTTTGAAGTGACTACCTACAGAATAGATGGTACTTATTCCGATTCACGAAGGCCGGATAATGTCAGCTTTACAACAAGCCTGAAAGAAGACCTGGCGAGACGTGACTTTACGGTAAATGCTATGGCTTACAACTCAAAAACAGGACTGATAGACTATTTTGAAGGGCTTAAAGATATTGATCAAAGGAACATAAAAGCTGTAGGCAACCCCGAAGTTCGATTTCTTGAGGATGCCCTCAGAATGTTACGGGCAATAAGGTTCAGTGCACAGTTGGGGTTCACAATAGAAAGGAGTACCTTTGACGCTATTTCAAAAAATTCAGGCTCTATCAGGAATATCAGTAAAGAGAGAATTAGGGAGGAAGTAAACAAAATACTGCTCTCTTCGAATCCTTCGTGCTTTAATATGCTCTATACTACCGGTCTTCTTAACAATATAATGCCGGAATTCATACCCTGTTATTTTACTGAACAGAATAATCCATACCATATATACAACGTGGCGGAACATGTTATGTATACTGTCGAAAGTGTACCGAATACTGTGATACTCAGATGGACAATGCTTCTCCATGATATTGGCAAGCCCTCCCGAAAAACTACAGATGAAAAGGGAATTGATCATTTCTACGGGCACCCCGAGGTCAGCGTTCAAATGGCTGATAGCATTTTAAATAATCTGCGTTTTGACAAGGCTTCTATAAAGAAAATACTGACCTTGATCAAATACCACGATATGGATGTGTTTGACACGGAGAGCTCGGTCAAAAAAGTAATAAACAAGGTAGGAGAAGAACTGTTTTTAAGTCTTCTGGAGGTACAGAGAGCTGATGCAATGGGACAGAATCCCGTTTATCTGGACAAACGACTAATAACGTTGGATAATATTAAGCATATTTATGAAGAAATTAAGGAGAAGCATCAGTGTATAAATATTTCTGATTTGGCCATAAACGGAGATGATTTAATTTCACTTGGAATGAAACCCGGGAAAGAAATAAAGCAGGTACTCTGTCAACTTTTTGAACAGGTTTTGGAGAATCCTGATCTGAATGAAAAGGAGAAATTGATAGAATCGGCCAGACAGTATATTTCGGATTAATTTGACTTACTAAGTACTTAGGGGGGGAGTGTTGGATTTTGACTGGACTTGGAACCCTGGTAAACACCGGGGCAGTTATTGCAGGCGGAATTGCGGGTACCATGCTGAGAAAGGGTATACCCGAAAAGTATAAAAAAACGGTGATGCAGGGAATTGGTTTATCTGTTTTATTTATCGGAATATCTGGGACCATAAAGGAAATGCTTACTATAGTGAACGGAAATAAGCTGGACAGGCAGTTTGTTATGCTTATGATATTCAGTCTTGTAATTGGAGGATTGTTGGGGGAACTTCTTAAAATAGAAGAAAGGCTTGAAAATATCGGAAATTGGTTTC
>JAEYNI010000087.1 GCA_023412635.1 Bacillota bacterium | reverse complement strand
CTGCCTGTGTTCGTTTATTTACACCCAGCTTAGTAAATATGTTTTTTATGTACCACTTAACAGTCCCTGTTGTTATGTAAAGATTAGCTGCAATTTCAGCGTTAGACATACCTGCTGCAATAAGCTTAAGAATTTCATGTTCCCTAGCCTTAAGAGGTTCGATAAGAACATTAACCTGTCCGGTATTTTGTTTCTCTAATTGATCTACAAATTCAGGGGCTGCATTTCGCACCTTCCGTGCTAATGCTAAAACCTCCTCTTCCTCGTCCAGGAAATTTCTCACATATCCTTCGGGGGCTGCTATTTTCAGAGCCTCTCTTATATAAATCAAGGCTTTACTCTGGGCTCCATTATGTTTTTTAACTAGTGCTGTAAGTATCAGGATTGTTATTAATTGCTCCTGCTTATTATATTTTCTTGCTAATTCCTCTTCCATTTCTAATTCAGTCTCTGCTTCGTTAAATTTCTTTTGATTAATTAACGCTCTGATATATGTTAACTTAACATTACTAGGGTAAGGACACATAATATCATTCATTAGCTCTTCTCGCTTTTTTGTCCATTCCAACATCTTGGTGTGGTTTTTCTCTTTAATGCTCAAATCAATTTCAATGGCCTCAAGTATTTCAAAGGTATTTTGAAGTCTTGATCTTTTGGATAGACCTTTATACCTAAATAAAGTTTTAAAAGCAGTGCTCTTTTCACCCAAAATATAGAGTAGCTTTACATAAACCACCTCGGCATTACCTATCGTTGACATCAGTTTCATTCCTCTACAAAAGTTTATACCCTCATGTAAGTATTTTTTAGCCTTTTCCAACTCATTTCCGATATAGAAACATATTCCCATGGTAAGATATACTAATCTTGCCATGGGCAGGCGATCTCCATATTGATCTGTATATTCAGCCAACAGTTCTTCACATAAGCTTTGTGCCTTCAGCCTTCTTCCCATTGCAATCAGGCAATCTGTATAATTTACAAATGCAGATAGCTCAACTAATCGATATTTATTAAAATTAACTCCATGAATTATCTTTTTAAACGCTGCTACTGCTTCGGCTGACTCCCCTATTGAAACCTTCACCAGTCCGAGAGTTCGTAATGCAATATTATAAAATAACCTGTTCTCTTCTTTTAGAATAGAGACTGCTTCTTCTGCAAGCATAACAGCTTTACTTTTATCTATGTTTGTATATAGAATTGCTTCAAGAGCCTGAATTCTACCTGATATATTTGAAGCCTTAATAACCTGCTTGCTTTTCAATTCTATTAATGTTTTATGGGCTTTATCCGTTTCTCCTAAAAGAAATAGACACCAAGCTCTGCTGGTCTCTACCTCGGCATCTGTTTTATTACTTATTTTTTTGACTGAATTCAGCAGTTCAAGAAGTGTTTCTATTGAACCATTATATAAATATTTGGTGGAAACTTGATTAACCAGGCTTAGTGCCATTTCACTATCCTTTGCTTCCAGTGCGTATTCAAAGGCTAATTCTATCAGCCCTTTAGTCTTGTACCAAGCACTTGCAGTCCGGCATATTTCCAGCTTCAGTTTCTCATCTAGACCAGCACTCAGAAATTTGGAGAAAAGATGATGGTATCTATACCAGGTTCGATTACTATCTAGCGGCACTATAAAAAGGTTCTCTTTCTCCAGCCGTTCTATGATTTGCTTACTGCAATTAAGTCCCGTGATAGAATTACATAGCTCTTCATTAAAACTTTTTAGGATACTGGTTTTTTTTAAGAATACTCGAATCTGAGCCTCCTGCCTTTCAAACACCTCTTCCATAAGATAGTCTGCAATAAACCGGTTATTTCCACTGAATTGTTCATTAAAGCTTCTTCCTTGCTGCTCCTTATTTATATTCTTCAAGGATAGGCCTATTAATTGCAAGCCTGCAGCCCATCCTTCCGTTCTTTCTTCCAGAATTTCAAGGGTTTCATTTTCATTTTCAAAACTGATATTAAAATTCTTATAAAAAAACTCTTTAATCTCATTAGTTTCGAACCGCAAATCAAAAGACCTCAGTTCAGTCAATATATCCCCGGCTCTCCACCTAGAGAGGCTAAATGGCGGGTCCTGTCTAGTGATTATTATGGTAAGAATATTATGTGCCTTGGAGTCAATAATTCGCTGTATTAATTTGTGTATGTATGTATTAGTAATAATATGATAGTCATCGAAAATTAAAGTAAATGTATGATTAATCATCGTCAATTCCTCTATTATGTAAGAGCTGACTACTTCTACTCCAGGTAGCTTTGGTGTACTCAAAATATTTTCTATAGTGCTTCCGAACGTTTTATCAACTTTCCTTATGGCCATCACTAAATAGTTTATGAATGTTATGGCGTCGTTATCATATTCATCTAAGGACAGCCATGTATAGTGCTGGTTTAGCCGGCTTATCCATCCAGCTATTAGCGTTGTCTTACCGTATCCTGCTTCAGCAGAAACCAGAATAATTTTGTGTTGCTTTTTTTGACTCTCGGTCATTTTTTCAATTAAAACTTCCCGGCTTATATGGTTATCCTTAACGGAAGGCATATATATTTTTGTATTGAAGTAATTACTATCTCCCATGTTTTCAACCTCATAATGCATAATCTAACTAATAATGCCTTAATTATACAATAAGCGACGGTAGCTTTATAGTCAAAAATGGCAAGCAGTCTTTTCTATATACTCTAATATCAATTGATCCAGCTTCACAAATGTAATATTTTAGAACAATTTTAACCAAACTTAATAATATAATCAATATAAAATTGTTCTACTTTAGAACGGAGTAAGTGATTAAAATTTATTGGCATAATGCTTCAAAAAACATAGTCGGAAAAAGAGTAAAAGAAGCAAGACAAAAATCAAGTCCCCATATTACTCAGCAGGATTTATCAGCAAGGCTGGAAAAGTGTTGGGCTATAATATTGACCGGGTTTCTATAAGTAAAATAGAATCCGGTGACAGATTTGTGGCAGATTACGAGGTAGTAGGTCTTGCAAAGGCTCTTAACGTTGGGGTTGAGTGGCTACTTATAGGTTCAAAGTAAGCATATCTACAAATGCTATATCTGCAGGCATGAATTCATAATTGGACATTTCTTTAATGGTAACCCATTCAGCGGTATTATGAACATTCAGCTTCATTACTCCGCCCATAATCTCTGCATTAAAAACTGTGAAGAAAATTTCTTGTTTCTCAAACCGGTTGACGCAATTATAACTTCTGGCTTAATGATAATGAATTGCAGGATATATTATTATTTTGCTCACCGACACTAATTTTTATTTACTATATTTTATTTTCTTAACCGGGGTAAATGTTAAGGGAATGAAAATTCCATAGTCTATACCTAAATAAAGCATTTGATAATATAAAGGCCATCTGTACTCAAATAGCCTTCATATTAATATTTACACTGCTTTTTGTTCTAACTTTTGGATTCTTATTTCATGGTTTGTAATTGATTCCATAATATTCGCTGTGGCTTCTGTAATGGCCTTTAATTCTTGTTTTATTTCTTTACTATCAGCTTTTAAAGCATTTATATCCGATTCAATTTTATCAAGTTTGTTTGTCTTTTCTTCAAGCTTGTTTAATTTTTCAAGTATTAAGTCTAATTTATCCATACCGTGCAATCCTCCAGAAAACAATTATATCATGTGCCGGTAAAATATATCTACACATAAATAAAAAAGATGAATACCGATTATAAATAAATATTACACTGAAACTAAGAGATATCATCACGAATCAGTGTCCATTTTTTAGCAGAAGGGCTCAGCTAATGTTGTAACATTATTAGCCATACTTGCCTCCAGTCAATCAATAAATTGGAAAATATCTGAAATCTATATGGAATTTAGGCATACAGCTATACTCATAAGAAATATAGTTTCTAACTTATTTCCAGTTGTCTGCTCTCCATTTTAACTGCTCATTTATCCTGTCTAAGTATGCCTTTATATTTTCCTTATGGAGTTCATCTACATATTTATCCCATATCTCGTCAAATTGGTCAGGCTTTGTAAGTATGACTCTGGGCAGATACTTAATACCGATATCTTCAAGTTTGGTTTCTGCCATGCTTGCAGGAGAACCATCAACAAGATCAATCTGCCACGCTGGATAGGAAATACGGTTTTCGGGAGCCGGGCTGAAGAAGTCTGTCCAGTTTTTAAAACCATAAGCCTTTAAGAAATCCTTATCATAATCTTTTAGAGAACCATAAAACTCTTTTTGCTGAAAGTTTGGAGTACATGCGTTTCCATCAGCGTATGTACCTTCCATCTTTGGTCCGTAGTACCAAAGGGTATATGCCTGATTTCCAAGTATCCAATCATTATCTGTTGAATGGTCTCTCTGCTCCTGATTTCTTGAGAATACACCGTTATTGTCCACAAGATAGTCTTCACCTTCTATACCCCAACCGAGAATTTTCTGCCACTCTTCTGTCATTAAAGCGTCAAAGAACATAATGACTCTATCAGGCCTCCTACAATTCTTTGTTATGGCAAAGCCGGTATTTACATTCAAAACCGGACGGTCATAATAATAATCCTTTGTTTTTTCATCAAATACCAAAGGACACGGAGCATAGGTTCTCTCGATCTTATTTGCCGTAATAAGTGTTCTCTCCGCATTGTTGAAGTTCCAATGTTGATCAAACATTCCAAGAACTCTGCCACTCGATAGTTTTGACATGTATTGGTCGTAATTCATAGTAAAGGTTTCAGGGTCTATTAAACCTTTCGAATTAATTTCATTAAGCTTTTTGTAATATCTCTTGGCATAGTCCTTGTCCCAGAAGAAATCTGCAATATTAGTTTCACGGTTTACCACCACACCACCATCATTTGGATAACCAACCAGGTACTCAGGAGGATTCTTCAAACAAAAATCTCTCCAACCATCAGAAAGTATTTCGAAACCTATGGTAGGTTGTCCATAAATTTCAGGATACTTTTGCTTATACTTTTCAATTAAATCAAAATATTGATCAAGAGTTTTTACTTTGGGATATCCAAATTCCTGCAGTACTGCTTTCTGTATCCAGAATGCCGGACCTTCCCAAACGTTCGCTTTATATTCTCCGTAAATCCTGCCATAATTAGCCATAACATAGAAATGGTTATCACTTGTGTCAATAACCTTATTCTTATATGGTTCATAGTGTTTTTGAAGATTTGGCGCATTTTTTGTTATCAAATCTTCCAAAGGGATTAAATCTCCGGCTCCGGTGAACTGGCTAACGCTGTCAGAATCGACAGAGACGACATCCGGATAGTCACCAGCTGCTACCATAACTCCAATCTTTTGTTCTTTGTCACCTACAAGGAATTCGAACCTGCAGGTAACACCAAGCTTTTCCTTTATTAACTTATATATTTTGTTACTATGAGTTGGGGACTGACCAGGGTCAGAAATGAAAAAGCTGATCTCAATTGGGTCCAGAGCTACATCAGTTGATGCCCCTGAGACAGCTGAAGCCTTTGAAGTACTAGTTCTTTCCGCGCTTGTAGATATATTGCAGCCTAAAGTTGTAACACTGGTTACTAACACTACTGCCAAAAGAAAAACTAATAAACCTCTCTTACTTCCTAACATTTATTCTCCTCCTAAAAAATTTATATAACGCATCACATCAACCAGAAACAATACTATAATTTTAATTTGTTTCTATATTCGGTTGGTTTTATCGAGAAGTATTTAACAAATTGTTTTAGAAAATTGTTATATGAACTATATCCCAAGGAATACGCAATTTCATGTACCCTGAGTTCAGTTTCGGTCACAATTCTCTTAGCCTCTTCCATCCTGAGTTTATGAAGATATTCTTTATAACTACATCCAAACCATTTGTTTATCTGGCATCCTAAATAGGTGGGATGTATGTATAATTTCCTTGCGATCTCCTTGATTGTAAGATTTCTTTTAAAATTTTGTTGTATATATTCCTCAACTTTTTGTTTATCGGATTTTATATCTTTATGTTTCAAACTATGAGCATATATGCAAAAATCAATTGCATACTGTTCAATAAGTTTTTCTATTTGGTTAATGGACAAACCCATATTTAATAGTTTACTTATATTAGGTATTTCTGGTATTTCATCAATAACTCCTCCCATATTACTGATAATTGAGAAACTCTTAAATATAACATTAGTCAGATATATTTCAATAATCTCGGGGGCAATAAATGAACTTCTAAACATATTAAAACTGGAATTAATCGATTTTATAAGATTATTTTGATCAAGACTTTCAAATACACTTAACAATTCTTCCATATCTTTAATCCCGTTAAAGTCATAGTTTATCGTCCAGTTTTTGAGATTTCTATAATACAATATATTTTCACTTGGGCTGAAAAAGCTGTACTCTAATGCCTTTTCAGCTTCTTTCATTGAGTTCGAAAGGAGACTGAGCTCTTGAACGGGATTTCCTATTGCCAGGTAAAACTCTCCTTTAAACAGTTCTGATAACCCCGGAATTAAATAGGAAGCTAATTCAATCGGTGATTTTTGTCCGGTACTGGCCATAACAAGTCTATAAGAGCTGCAATCTATAAATATGGGATATACATAAAACTCTTTGATTTGAATATCCTCAATAGCCTTTTTCAAACCTTCAAAATTTCTCAACTCCTGTGAATCAACCATTGGAGACGCTTCTATAGTTGCACCCCCACGTCTTACATCCAGAAATGCATATGACCATAAGGTCTTGCCTGAAACAATTTCTACATCTAGATTTTCTATCAACCTATCCATATTAATGGTTTCGTTTAAATACATGTCAAACAATATCCCAATATCAACCTCTGAACCTTTACAGCATATTTTCTTATATTCATTACTTTTCTTTAATTCCGGAATTATTTTTAAAAGTACTTCTAAAAATTCATCCTTAAAAATAGGTTTCAGAAGATAATGCTGTATACCATACTGCATCGCACTTTTTGCATATTTAAATTCATCATAACCACTTACAATAATGAACATTGGATCATTAAAATCAGGATTTGCTTTAACCCGTTTCACCAGTTCCAACCCATCCATGACAGGCATCCTAATATCAGTAATAATAAGGTCAGGATGTAATTCTCCGATTAGTTTTAATGCCTTTTCACCATTTCCACATTCGCCACATATTAAAAAGCCATACTCCTCCCAGTCAGCTCCTATTCTAAGAGCTTCCAAAGCCATAGGTTCATCATCTACAAGTAAAACTTTAAACATAGGCCCTCTCCTTCCATAAATAAGTATGCTCTTAGGTATTTTCCAACTCCGTCGGGACCTGAAAGTTTTCAACAGGAATTTCAAAATAAACTTTTGTACCTTGTATTAGGCTACTTTCAATATTAAATGACACCTTATTTCCATAGTACAACTTTAGCCTTCTATATACGTTTCGTATTCCTATATTTGTATTTATCTCTCTTTCACTGGTTATGCCTTTAAGAACTTCCTCAAGTTTAAAACTATCCATACCTGTTCCATTGTCCTCTACACAAACTTTAAGACCTATGTCAGACATGGTTATACTAATATCAATCTTTCCCACGCCAACGATTGCCTGTGTTCCATGTTTACAAGCATTTTCAGCTAAAGGCTGCAAGCTCATTTTCGGTATTTTATAAGCAGCCAGTCCTTCATCTATTGATATGGCATAATCAATTTTATCGCAGAAGCGGAATTTCTCAATTTTCAAATACATTTCTGTAAATTCCAGTTCTTCTTCAATAGTAACCATATCATCCTTCCAGCTAAGAAGTCTTCTGAGTGTTTTGGACAGGTACTTAAGTACGTCAATTATTTCAACATAGCTATTCTTCACACAAATTACCAGCAGCGCATTGAGAGTATTAAATAAAAAGTGAGGATTCATCTGGCTTTGAAGAAAATTAATTTCGGCACGTACTCGTTCTAATTCAAGATTTTTTTTCTGAAGTTCAAGCTTATATACATCATTTATCAAAGTGTTAATCTTGGATGCCATAAAATTAAAGTTTCGTATGACCGCTCCAATTTCATCTTTCCCTTCATTTATTTCAATTAAATTAAAATGTCCTTCATTAAACCTAAGCATGTGCTTAGAGAGCTTTTTCAATCTGTAATTATATGAACGAACTATTATGTAAATTATTAATGATGATATGAAAATACTTGCAATAGCAAAGGTAAGTACAAATTCTAATGTTTCAGTAACCGATTTTGAAAGACGTTCTCTATTAGCTATTCCAATCAGTCTCCAGCCTTTAAAATACCTAGAATTCCCCAAAGTAGACTGAAGTACTATGTTATCGTTTTTAAGTATGCCTTGATCAAATTTTCTATAGCCGTTCTTTTCATCAACATCATAGGAATCTTTTGTGGAGCATACTATATTGCCTTCAGGGTCAACGAGGAATAAATTCAGATAATCTTTTTCTCTTTTGAATATGCTTGACAATTGGTCCAAATTAACATCTATTTTAAGAATTTTCTCTCTATAACCCAACGTAGGGTCCTGAATAGAATTTTTCAGTATGCTCAAGTACTGGATCTGCCTCCTCGGAAGGCTGTTAGTTTGTCCAATGTATGTCTTGATAAGTACGCTTTCTTTTGATTTAGACGCTTCCTGATACCAGGAAGTTTGTTTTATATTTTCGTTTGTATAAAAGTAAGTACCACCGCTCCTTATAGTGGGGTTATCTACATGTAATCCAATATTGCCGATAAAATTGTAAGCTGAGGTGTACATAATAAGTCTATTCCTTAGGACACTATCATAAGTATCATAATATTCGCTAGTATCTAAAAAATCTTTATCCAGTAAATTAAATAGGGCTCTGTCTGTAGAAATGGAATGGCTCACAGCGATACAACCTTCAATCATTGTATTTATATCGACCCTCGTCCTATCCATTGATATTTGATAGTT
Source organism: Bacillota bacterium (assembly GCA_023412635.1). Classification (GTDB taxonomy): domain Bacteria; phylum Bacillota; class Clostridia; order Acetivibrionales; family DSM-1351; genus Ruminiclostridium. Next base: position 24,127 of record JAEYNI010000087.1, on the reverse strand, counting down.
ATTGTTTTCTCTGTCATGTACTATTTCTGAGAATCTATTAAGGAAAACTGCGTTGATTATAATTATTGGAACTAAAAGGCATACAACATAAATTAATAAAAATTTAAAATTAAGCGGTATATCGTTTACTTTATTAAAAAATTTTATTCTTAGCCTCATCCAAATTCCCCCAAGACAGATTTATTCGGTTTTAAACGCAGATGGTGGTAAATTTGTAATTAACTTGAACTTGTTCAAAAAATACTTGGGATCATTGAAGCCTACTGCCTTTGCTACTTCAATAATTTTCATATCAGTTCGCCCGAGAAGTTTCTTTGCCTCTTCAATCCTCACAGAATTCAGATATTCGTTGAACTGCATACCAGTAGCCTTTTTAAATACTTGTCCGAGGTAAATAGGGTTCATATAGAACTCTTGTGCAACTTTTTTGAGCTTAATATCCCTAAAATAGTTCTGTTGGATGTAATCCCTAATTTCACAAATAATTCGTTGGGAAGAACAGCATTTGGAGCTTTCTATTAGCGCAGCAGCATACTGGCATTCTCTAAGAAATGCAGCCTGTAATTCATTGATTGTCAGCTGTTCCATACCCTTGTCAAATATCAAAGCAGTGTCTAAAAACTCATTAAGATTAATTTTAAGATCTATAAAAAGCTTTACCATTTCCAATAAAAAGCTTTTTAGCGCCGATATAATTACTGAAGGAGAAATAAGTGTCTCTTCAAAATATTCAAATATTTTCTTGACAATTTGATCTATTTCACTGATATTATTTGTCCTTATAGGTAAAAGTAAAGACTTAATTCTTTCAACATCTACGGTATTGCTAAATTTTAAATTTTTAACATGGTCGAAATAAATAACTTTTCCTTCACCAGTATAAAATTTAAATTCTAGTGTGAAAGCTGCCAGCTCATAAATTATTCCAACTGCTTCCGGACCTATTTCTTCACAACTAACAGAAAGTGTTATTTCACTCTTTAGTCTGCTTCTTATTTTAGATAAAACTCTGTTGGCGAATTCCTCGATATTTGTATTAAGTGCCATCTTTCTACAAGTAATAATTCCAATTCTGTCCTTATCATCCTCAAAAATATTAAATTGGAAATTGGGCCCAACTTCCTCTTCTATTACTTGTCTTGCTATTTTTTTTCTCTCATTGAAATCAATCTCATCTATAGGTTTCTGTACCCTTCCCTTAGACATTTCAATCAGCAGACATCGTATCTCATCTTGATTACCAATTCCAAGCAGCAGACCCACTCTACTAATAAGTGATTCTTTTTTCTCACCGGAAATTAATCGCCTTATGCATTGATTTACCACAAAAGCAATCTGTCTATTTGTATTTTGCCGCCTGTTGCGCTCTTCCTTTATTTCTACAGACAGTTTTGCTATAACCGCACTAATTTCCTCATCATCCAGAGGCTTTAATAAGTAATGTTCTGTATTGTATTTCATTGCCTGCTTTACATAAGAAAATTCATCATACCCGCTTAATATAACAAACTTAGCTGTTGAGTTCAGTTGCTCATAGCTCTGTTTTATTAATTCAAGACCGTCCATTCCCGACATTCTAATATCTGTTATTACAAGATCAGGATTGCACATTTTTATTATCTCAAGTGCATCTATTCCATTAGAGGCTTCCCCGCATATAATAAAGTCATTTGCAGACCAATTAACCATCACCTTTAGTCCTTCCAGAACGTAAGGTTCATCATCTACAAGTAAAACCTTCAGCATAGTACCTCCTAATCAGACATCTTTTACCTCTTTTGCCCATATCTGTATAGGTTTATTATACTTCTCAGCCTCAACTTGGTAAAGAAATTGTTATTTATTTTACCTTTTTACTTTCTCAATATTATAACTGACAAAGAATGCATGGTTCACCATGCATCCTTTGTCAGTTTTTAAGCAATTATTTTAAATTTATTTCTGAGATGCCATAAATTCATTAAGCTGTTTTTGTGCATCATCAATAACTTTCTGCATACCGGCAGCATCAAGTGCTTTCTTCAATTTTGGATAACCTTCCTCAAAAGATGCAACGCCATTATTCATAGGTTCTACGTATGTTCTACCAACGTTAGTAAGTGTCGCTATTTCAGTCTTTACATTAGTCTGGTCATAAGTCCAACCTAACATTTTCTGAGGCTTTGCAGAGTTATTGAATTTTTCCATCTGTTCCCATTTGTCTGGAGCTTCGTTAGCCCAGAGGTAATCCAAGAACTGGCTTCCACCCATTGCCCATTGTGCAAGTCCTGTATATCCAGAGGTTTCAGCAGTTACACCATCTGCAAAATCGATTTGGTTTTCTCCGATTTTCTTGTAGTGCTTTCCTTCAATACCCCAGTCAAGAAGGTTCTTGAGCTGTTTATCCTTGAAGAGGAGGTTTATGAACATCATAGCTCTTGCAGGATCCTTAGATGTTCTTGAAATTGATAGCATTGAATTAGTCAAATCACCTGTACCAACATAATACTGTCTTCCAGCATATGCGGAAACCTGAATTAAGTCATAACCTAATTGAGCCTTCATTTCAGCTTCTTTTCCAGGTTTTAACTGTTCGCCCCACATAAATGCTTTCTGAGCCTTTTTCACTGGCACACTATCCAGAAGAGTAGCTACATCTTTATTGATAAGACCTTTTTTATACCAACTATTAGCCAAGTTTATTTGCTTCTGGAATTCAGGATCTTCCAAAATATTGATAACTTTGATATCTGAGCTATCACTCTTTTTCCATCCTATATAAACCTCAACATTAGCTACTCTATCGAATATATCCTGTGTGAAGTATCCAACTTGGTCACCTCTTGAGACAACAAATGGAGTTACCCCTGGTTCGTTATCCTTTATAGTTTGAAGGAAAGGTTCAAAATCAGCTGGCTCTTTAACATTAGAAAAATCCATGTTATACTTTTCAGCCAGAGCCTTATTTATAAGTACACCACCATTACCAAACATATCCTTTCCAGTTGGAATACCATACAGCTTTCCATTTATAATCGGAGCTTTCAAATAAGATGGATTAATGTTTGCAGTAATATCCTTACCATATTCAGCGAGTAAGTCATCCAACTCAAGCCATGCTTTTTGTGCTACAAAGTTTGAATAACCCCACCATGCAGGAGAAAACATTGTATCGATTTTCTCTCCTGAAGCTACAACCAGCCTCTGCTTGTCTTGGTAGTTGTCCCACCAGAAGTAGTTAAGCTTAATGGTTGCATTGATCTTTTCCTTTAAAAGTTTGTTTACTTCGTCCTGCACCAATGGTAAATCTTTAACCTGTGGAGCTAGGAAGTAACAGTTCAATTCATATGGTTCCAGTTTAGATGCATCAACATCACCTGAAGCCGTAGTTTCAGCTGCTACTGTACTAGCTGATGTACTAGCTGATGCTGAAGTAGAAGCTGCTGAATCATCACCTGATGATCCGCAACCTGCTAGAGCCAGACTTGTGATCATAGATAAAGCCAACACAAGACTTCCCAATTTCTTCATTTTCATCATTGTAATCCTCCTATATATTATTTATATTTGATTAGTATCTGTAATTAATAGCTTTACTTACAGACACCGCAATCAACATAGTCATACAAACCGAAATTAGCCCTTCACAGCTCCAAGTGTCAACCCCTTGATAAAATATTTCTGAAAGAACGGATAAGCAAATACAATAGGTCCTATACCGATAATTGCCATTGCCATACGTAATGTTTCACTTGGTAACCTTGCCAGTTCACTGGAAGTGCCACTTACTGCAGCAGCACGTGAAGATGTCAGATATTCAACTTGTCTGAGCGTCTGGTACATCGCATACTGAATATTGTAATACTTGGCATCATTTATGTATAGCAAGCATAGATACCAGTCATTCCATAAGGCCAACACTTGAAAAAGACCGATTGTAGCAATAACAGGTTTAGATAGCGGTATAACAATACTTATAAACGTCCTTGACTCACTTGCGCCATCTATTCTCGCTGATTCGAGAATAGAATCAGGCAAATTAATTGTAAAGAAGGTTTTTACTATAAGCACATTAAACGCTGATACAAGCATTGGAATTACGAGCATTGCAACATTGTTTTTCATGTTGAAATACTTTGTCCACATTATATACCATGGCACCATTCCACCATTAAAAAGCATTGTAAAAAATATGAAAAATGAAAAGAAATTTCTATATTTGAAATTCTTTCTGGAAAGCGGATAAGCATACAGCATTGTAAATATTACACTCAGAACAGTGCCGACTACGCATACTCCTATTGTAATTCCATAAGCATTTATTATTTTTTGAGGGTCAAGAAAAAGATATTTGTAAGTGTAAAAAGTAATTTCACTTGGGAAGAAAGAATATCCGTTCTCTACTAATGATTTTTCACTCGTTATTGAAACCATGAAAACCAAAACCAAAGGTGCAATACAAATAAAGCAATAAGATATAAATATTATATTAAAGAATATATTTGTTTTCTTAGATATAGAATTCGAATAAAAAGTTTTTGTACTCATAATAACCTCCAGTATTTTAGCTAAAGAATTTAGTCTGATCAGAATATTTTATTTTCTGGACTTACTTTTCCTATAAACCAGTTAGCAAACAACACAGTAAAGAAGCCAACCACAGATTGATAAAAACCTGCTGCCGACGACATACCCAAATCGCCGTTAAAAATTAAAGCATTATATATATATGTGTCCAGAACACCGGTTGTTGGATTCAATAAGCCCTGTTGTCTCGGTACTTGATAAAATAAACCAAAATCAGATCTAAATACATTACCTAATGCCATAAGGGTTGTAACAACCATCAGAGGTGCTAAAAAAGGAATTGTAATACTTTTGAATTGTTGAAATTTACTTGCCCCGTCAAGGACGGCAGCTTCATAAAACTCCTGATCAATACCTGTAATACCAGCTAAATATATAACAATGGAATAACCTATTACCTTCCAGGTGTTAACAATAGGTAATATGAAAATCCAATATTTCGGTTCAGCATACCAATCTATACCTGTTAGCTTAAGCAGGGGAGCAATACCTCTGTTGTAAAGTCCATCAGGACTTAGGATAGAATATACAAGGTAAGCAACGATTACCCATGATAGAAAATACGGCAGAAAAATTACAGATTGGTAAAATTTTGCTGCCATTTTATTTCGAAGTTCATTTAGCACAATAGCTGTTGTAACTGCAACAACCAAGCCAATTATTATAAACACAAAATTATACCCAAGAGTATTACGAGTTATTGTCCAAGCATCAGATGACTTGAACAGAAATTCAAAGTTTGCCAAGCCTGACCATGGACTATTAAGAAAACCATCTGCATAATTAAAGTTCTTAAATGCAATAATTGCGCCGAACATTGGCACGTAAAAGTTAATGAAAATGTAAATAAATGCTGGCATCATCATTAAAAATAAAGCCCTGTTAACTTTAAGTTCTTTAAGAAACCCAGAACGGCTCCGTATTTTAGAATTTGGGCCTGTTGTCAAGTTTATCTCCGTCATTATCTAGTACTCCTTCACATATGAATATTATTTATATCGCCCATCCATTTTTAAGTTGCTTATATAGCATCTGTAACCTCAAGTAGAACTGTAACTTAATTATCATTTTTTATAGGGAAGTCTTCAATTTGTCAAAGTACAGATTAACTACCTAAAAAGTTTAGGGAATTTACAAAAAAAGTTCCATTTTTCACAATATAACCATAGTACTAAAAAACTCATATTTTATTTTTGCCTAGAAATTCTACAGAAAAACTCCTATTGAATACAGACATAAAATATATGTATTCATTAGGAGTTTTTTCTCTGTCGGTGCGTCGGGAAGAGTGAGAGCTGCCTGCGATGTCCAATCCTCTGTTATCATCTCATTTGGATCATATTTATTAGATCTCTAGTTCGTCGTGCAAAAGATTTCCCATCCCGATTCGGACTGGCGACCCATCTTTACCATGTCTATTTTTGGCGTTACGCCTAACTATATTAAATGTAAAGAGTGCTTTATTTCCATTTCTTGACGAAGTCATCTTCCTTTAATAGCTTTTCATACACTGGGGATATAAAAGTCTTTATTTGAAGTAGTACTTCACCAAAGTCTGAAGAATACTTTCTATTTTTGTCTCCCTAAGAAGTGCATTCCATCGAAGTTTTTTATCATGATCCTCCTCTCTGGAATAATTACATCTCCAAAGCCTATATCTATGCTGAGCACATTAGCAGCATTACCAAGTAGGCATCTTATCTTAATCCTGACGCCGCTATACTTTTGTCTGATTAATTGCAATCAGCATATTATATTTTTATACTAATTTTTTCTTTTACCCTATTAGTTTCTGCATATTATATAGAAGTAACTGAAACTAGACAGACAGTAGATACCCTTGACGGTGTAGATGCTGTCTATAGGCCTGGATCCGTTGCAGCTGATGCATCTGACTCCACATATAAGTGTGCAGCATTTCAGCGAGAAAAAACTTTTGTCTCGGTCTTTCCCGTTACTTTAATCGGATTAATTCTATGGGCTATTTCATTTTTGACTACTGATTTTAGTGGAATCACTTGTCCAGACTGCCAGTACCCTAGGTATGGAATATCTAAGTTAATATATGACTCTTATACTCTTCCATTTAAGCTTATTACAGGTTTTCTTACTAATGTATTTTCAGAAGTTATTATTAATCCTGACGCGTCAGGAAAAGAAACTCTTCTCTATCCCTAAGTATATTCGGATTGATCATCAGCAACTTTAGCTTTACTTTGAAGGGTTGAATATTCAATAGGCTTATAAAAACTTTCAAGTCTTTCTTTTAAATATTCCTGCAACTTTAAATCTACGCAATATACATAACAACCCTTTTGACCTCTTGTCATAAGAGTCCTATAGGTATTTTTAATTATTTGTTCAGCTATCCTTTCTGCCTCTTCCTTATTCTCTTTATATAACTTCTTTAGCCCACTTATAGATTTATCAGTCTTAGCACGTTTAGTGAAATCAGTTACGACTTTCTCTCCATCATACCTGATGTCGTTTCCTATGATTACTCCTACATAGTCAAATTCAAGTCCCTGTGACGTGTGAATACAGCCTATCTGATTCACAGAATCCTTATCAATTGCCCATGTTGTAGTATTGCTAAGATTCCAACTCATACTGAAATTATATTCTTCTATAGTAATATCATATGTATTACTATCAGCCTTACCCTCAGGAATCCAGTCCCAGCAATAACCAGCCAGAAGACGCGCTTTATTATTTGTTCCATTTTTCTCAAGAATAAGTTGCTTTAACGTATTTGGATCATCTATTACTTTAAAATCGTAGTCAAATTCAAAGCCATCAGAGTTGGCAGTATTACTGACTTCCAGCACATCATCCACCCATGCAATATATCCATCTGACCCATTACACCTGAATTGTGATTCCAACCTCAGTTCTACTACTTGGGCTTTATTTGCTTGAGCGAATTTTTTTATGTCTCCCTTGTTTCCGAAATCACTCATACTTATTCTTTGATGCTCATCAATAAAAAATATTGAGAATTTAGCTGCTTGAATAATTTCTTTTGTCTGATTTTCTCCTTTATTTTTAAATAAGCCGGATTTTTCACCTAAACGATGAGCTTCATCAACAATCAGAACATCAAATTCATTTTTAGACGACTCGTAGAATACACCCGACCCTTTAAAAAGATTATTAATATAACCTTTTTTATAATTGAGTTGGAGCTTCTGCGAATAAACCTCTCTTGGAGCGCTATTCTTTGTAACATATTGGCAAACCATATCCTCAGAAGTAAATTTCACTAACAAATTAATAGCAAGAACTGATTTACCTGTTCCAGGGCCACCTTCGACTATCAAAACCTGTTTTTCCCCATATTTGTATGCACGTCTAGCCATCTCTAAAGCAGCTTCAAAAACTATTTTCTGATCATCTATCATAATAAACTCTTCATTTCCTTGAAGCATTCTTAACAAACTATCCTGAAGTGACTTTGAAGGCCTGATTTTTCCATTCTCAATTATATATATTGATTTATTATAATCTGGTTTTTTAATATATTTAGATATAAATTCGCGTAATCTAAAAACATCGCCCTTTGTATAAACAGGAGCCTTCTCCAGATATTCATTATATACTTTGTCTATTAACGGGTCATTCTCATAGGAAAAGTAATTGTGCAGGTATGCACATGGGTAAAGGAAAACCTCCTCCTTTTGAACAGATTCATTGTATTCTGAGATAAGTTTTGCGTATGTCCAAGCCTGATATGACGGATGAGTTGTAATCTCCCTACCTTTATAGGGTGTACGAATAATACCATCCCTCTCCGATACTCCATCTACCTTTTCCCATTGCTTAAGCTCGATAATTACAACTGAATTTTTATCTGTTTCATCTAAACCTGAGAGCATGAAATCAATTCTCCTAGAGGTTGCAGGAATTTTATATTCTATGGCTATACCACATTCCTCTGGGATTTCAGGAGTATTAAGCACCTTGTACATATAATTCATGGAATTATTCCAGGAATTAATCTCTTTTTCGGAGGTACGTCCGATTTTATTTTTGTAAGACTCGTATATCTTTAATGCAATCTCATCTCTCACTACATGCTCCATAAAAGCATGTTTAGTTGCTTCGTATACAATCATACTCTCACCTTATAAAAAATTTGTATATTTTTTACTATTACCCTGAGATTTTTCTATCGGATATTTCAATGAGTTTTTCTTAAGTTTATCTTCCATAATTTTTACGACATCAGCATCTAATGTATCCGCCATTAATATACTATAAATCATCACATCTGCCAGCTCCTCAAGTACATGTTGCCTGTTGAAATCATTATCCCATTGGAAATTTTCAAGTAGTTCCGCGGCCTCTATAGATATTGATTTTGCCAGATTCTCAGGTGTATGAAATTGTTTCCAATTACGATCATCTCTAAATAATAGAATTTTTTGAATTAGCTCATCCAAAATTATCATCTCCATTTATTATTATTATCTCAGTCATAGTATATTTTGTTCTTTAAAACTAGTATATCGATCTCCTGCTGCAATTATATGATCAACAACCTTTACCGATATCGGTTCAAGGGCCGCTTTGATCTTTTTTGTTAATTCTATATCGTCATTTGAAGGGTTAAGGCTCCCACTGGGATGATTATGAGCAAGTATTACACTATTGGCCTGATGCCGCAGAACCATTTCAATTACCATCCTTGGATAAACCGAGACCTCGTTAAGTGTACCTTCATGGACCAATGCAGCATAGTTAACTCTGTTCTGTGAATCCAGACAAATTACATAAAAGACTTCATACGTTCTGCCGGCAAATAGAGACATGGCGTATTCTCCAGCCTTCTTTGAACTGTTTAACACTGGCTTATCACCCCATTTCCCTTTAAAATATCTTCTAGATAAGGATGGTACTAATGAAACTAGAATGGCTGTATTTTCACTGACCCCGCACCTTTTACAGATATCCTTTGGATCAGCCTCAAATAATCCAGCCAATGAACCAAACTCAGATATCATTTTATGGGCCAGTACATTTGTATCCTTCATAGGAATACAAAAGAAAAGGAGCATTTCTAAAACTTGATGATCTTCAAAAGAATCCAAGCCTTCGGTCAGATAACGTGTTTTTACCCTCTGTCTGTGTCCATCATGAAGCCTTTTTTCCATAAAACCCTCACACTTATTTTAATTAACCTAAAATATATTCGTACATTCTTTCCTCTATTGACTGCAACATTTTATATTTAATATTAACTATTGGAAGTTCACGTCCAGCATCATTCCTAATAGTTGTCTGCTGGTATCCAATAGGTATCATATCACCCATATAATAAAAATCTGAACCTTCGCTGTCGCTTTTCTTTATAAATAATAATATCCTAAGGCCAGATTTCTTATAATTCTGGATTTCATCAATTTCTTTTGAATTTAATTTGACCTTACTTCTTGTCATCCAGCTAAATACTTGATTATTAATAAATTGATCAGCATATTTGGTACTTTCACTAATATGTTGATTTTTATGATATGTAACAAAGATCGGACAAGTATTATTTTTTATTCTATACCCGTATACAGTTGAAGCTTCGTCTTTCTCCCAATTCAGAATACGGCAGACATCCTTTCTGCTGTACTTTTGATAAAGACTAAAACCATTAATGTAGTTCTCTTTACTAAATACCGAACTAAATATGGTTTTTGAATAACATATTATGTCCTTTAGATACTCCTTGAATACCGGGTTGCCAAGTACCTTGTCAAGCATATCACTTAACTGGAAAACATTATTCTTGCTATCTATACTGACAGGTTTATTATATTTATTGCTTTCTTGCTCGTTATTAAACATGCAATTTAAGCTTTGTATTGAAGAGTAAATAGTTATATTTGATGGGTAATACGAAAATTGCTCATAAACCTTCTGCTTTAAATCCTCCAATGATACCACTTTGTTATTAATAACTTCTTCCATGAGAATTACATCTTCTACACGCTTTCCATTCCCCATTTCTTTGGAATAAAATTCAAGATAACTTTTTTCCTTCAGTGTCAGTTCTGCATTAATACTACTATCATTACTGCTAACAAAATTGTAATATGACCCCGAGTATTCAACAAATGCGTATGGGTCTCGTCCGCCATAATTTATAAAGTCCATCATTAGTGGCGATTTGCCCAATTTATACTTAAGAAGATTATATTCCTTAAGTAGATCTTTTTTTGTGTTCATTTTAGCCATATCTATCGATTCAAATATTCTTCGTTTGGTAATTTGGTCGAAATTAATTGTTGAAGCTCCAGGAATCAAACTGTTACCACTATTAATCAACTTCCTGAGGGTATCTTTATTATACGAGTTATCTCCATATAATGCGATTGGAATCATATAGTTGTTTGAGTAATTACCGATAAAATCTATCACTACCAGATATTCTTTATTTCTGGTCTTCCTCAGCCCACGACCTATTTGCTGGACAAAAACAATTGATGATTGAGTTGGCCTAAGCATTATAATCTGGTTTACTGAAGGAATGTCTACTCCCTCATTAAAGATATCAACAGTGAAAATATAATCTAATGAATTCTCTAAATCTATATCTTTTTCAAGCTTTGTAATTGCATCCTCTCTCTCATCTTCACTGCTGCTTCCGTCCAAAGAAATAGTTTTGTAACCCCGCAAGTTAAAAAGTCTTGATAATTCTCTGGCTTCTTCTACTCTACTACAAAAAATAAGTCCCTTTATTCTTCCATGATCACAACCATACAGCTTTGACTTTTCAATAATCCTTTCTACCCTCTCATGGGATACCAGCCAATTAAAATTTGCAGTTTCATTGATCAGCTTTCCATTTACCTCAATATCACTTATTCCATAGTAATGGAACGTACAAAGCATCCTTTCCTCTAATGCCCTATTTAGCCTTATTTCATAAGCAATATTATGGTCAAAAGCTTTAAATATATCAAACCCATCCATTCTTTCTGGGGTAGCCGTCATGCCTAGTAAGAATTTAGGTTTAAAGTAATCCAAAATCCTGGTATAAGAACCAGCTCCAGAGCGATGTGCTTCATCAACCACAATATAATCAAAATAATTAGGTTCAAACCTCTTCATTACGTCTTCTTTCGATAATGTTTGAATAGTGCTAAATAGAAAATCAGCTTGGTAATCCTTACTGGTACCAGATAATATCCCCATAGAAATAATATCACTAAAAACCTTCTGGTAGCTTTTTAAAGCATTTCGGGTTATGTTTTCTCTGTGTACAACAAACAGGAGTCTTTTAGGTTGAAAAATTCTTGCATCAAATGCTGATAAGTATGTTTTACCAGTACCTGTGGCAGATATTAGCAAGGCTTTATTTTTACCAGCAAGCCTCAAATTATTTATGCAATATAAAGCTTCAATTTGCATTTTATTAGGAGATACTCTGAAGAGTGTAGTAGGCTTTATATTATTTAATTCATTTTGTGTACTTCGTTCAACAATATATGATGGGTCTGGATCTGCTGCCGTGTTCTTTATTTTATCAGTGGCAGCAGACAACTCAGAGTTTTGGTCTGTGTTTTTGGCGTAATAAGTATTTCTCTCATTGTATATTTTCTGGTATCCATTTATCCATTTGTCAGTTACATCTAATGCATTATCAAATGTATAGTTAAACTCATCCATAGTCTGCTTCAACAGCGAGCCTTCGTTCATGGATGAAACCTTTATATTCCACTCTTTATTATAACTTAAAGCGTCTTGAGTAAGATTACTGCTGCCAACAATCATCGTATATCTATCAGCTTTTCGGAATATATAACCTTTTGTATGATAATTATTTTCTACAACTATTTTTACCTGGATATTTTTCAATTGAATTAATCGTCTCAATGCATCCGGTTCTGTGAAATTCTGATACTGAGAAGCTATGATTTTCCCCCGTATCCCCTTTTCTTCAAGTTCCTTTAAGACATTAAGTAGAGATGCTACGCCGCTGTTGGTGATGAAGGCAGTTGAAAAGAAAAACTCATCACATTTGGCTAGTTCATTTACAATACTTGTTAATACTTTTTTACCTTTTTTGCTGTCATTTATAAGAAGTGATGGTCGATACTCTTCAAGAGATATTTCTCTATAATCAATAAATCCTGTATATAAACTTTTTACCAAACTATCCTGAATGCTCAAGTCATTACCTCCTTAAGCCTTCTAACAATAGGTAAATCTGCTTCAGCCCAGTCCAGTGTTTCTAATTCACTAACTTTTAGCCAGGCATGTGAAATGTGCTCTTTCCTTGTAAACTTTTTGCTCTCTATCCGACAAATATAACTGTGCATGGTTATCGAAAAATCCGGATAATTATGTTGGACAGTCATGAAATAATCTTCCTCTGAAATAGCCAAATTCAGATTCATTTCTTCAGATAATTCCCTCATTAGTGCTTGTGGCTGTGTTTCCCCACTTTCAAGCTTCCCACCAGGAAACTCATATTTATATGAAACATAATCATATTTTCCTTTATCTCTCTGCATACAAAGAATATCATTATCATTAACAATAATTGCTGCAACAACTTCTAAATGTTTCATAATTCCACCTTTAAAATCATACTTAATTGTTTAACATATAGAAATAAAAAATTGTAAAAAATATTTATTTAATATACTTGATTATAATTGAAATTGAAAATACTGTAAACCAGATTTGGTCTATTAATTTTTTGTGCATTTGCGTCATATTCTAATCTGTTTAAGATACATAGAATAAATTTCAAAGTTTATAGTTGTGAAATTGTAACACATATGATTTTTATGAATAATATGGTATTGATCTAAGTATTTGAATGCTTTATTTTAATATCTTTATGAGGAGGGTAAGAGTATGCCAGAAAATGAGGATACCGTTCGTGGAGGCTTTTTAAATAATGCGCATTCTGGATGTTCAAATGACAATGACAATTTCATATGGATAATAATAATTGTTATTATTTTATTCTGTTGCTTCTGTGGAAATAAACATCACGATTGCTAACTTCTTTTGAACATAAAAAATAAAACTCGTGAACAAAATTTATGAGTTTTATTTTTTGTATTATCGTTTTCGCCGTATCGCATGTAAGTCATAAATCAGAGTCGAACCTGACCTCATCCTTACCATGGAATAGTTTTAAGCCGCGATAAATCCTTGAAACGCCTTGAAAATCAAGGGTTTGTGCCTTTTCATTTTTGAGTTAGTGTAGCAATTTGTAGTAAATATTTTACAGTCATAAAGTATACCTGCCAAGCCCGCTGATGTTTTTATTAGCGGGTTTGGCAGGTATTGTCTGAAAGCTTAATAATATAAAGTTCAATATTTCTAGTATTTATTTGTATTTATTTCAAACCCTTCACTTATTCTTGGAACATCTTTTAACTTATTATCTATCCTACTTCACTTCTCTATACTTTTCATCAGTTCAAGTGCTATGCTGGGGCTTTCAAGCCTCATAATGCTTTCCTCTGCACTGCCAAAGCTTAACAGATTAATACTCCCATACCATACAATTTTTTGGTCTATAACTGCAAATTTCTGATGTATATTTGATTTAAAAACCAGACTTATGCCGGCACCTTTCAACATATCTAAGGTCTCCTGTATAGAAGTCATATCCTTTCCTCGAAAATCTTCACCCGGTCTGGTTAGTACAATTACCTTTACCTTGTTTGATAACGCTATTTCCAAGCTCTGCATCATATTAAGACTTCGCTTTTTTGTAATAAACGGACTGACTATCAGGATTTCTTTCGAAGCATTTACTACATCATTTGAATAAACCGGGAGGAAGTTGATGTTGTTAAAAATAATATCTACAGACTCTGTTGCAATACTTTCACCTTTTGCTTTATAACCAATAGAGGCATATCCTGTAAGGCGTTTGCTATACATTTTCTCCAGCATACTCACATGGATATCCACATAATCATAGATTTGCACTTCATTTTTCCCATCAAATAATCTATGAAGCCTTCCTGCATACTGCTGTAAGGTTCCCTTCCATGATATAGGCATCGCTAAAAATAAAGTATCAAGCCGGGGCTCATCGAAGCCCTCACCAATATATTTACCGGTTGCCACTAAGGTCAACGGCCTATCTAGCGGTGTATTTGCTATTCTAGCCATGGTCTCTCTGGTTTCTTTTGTACCCATTCCGCCTGTAGCTGAAATGACATCGGGAATCTTTTTGCTAAGCTCCTTGGTCAAAAACTCAACATGCGCTGTTCTTTCGGTCAAAACAACACAGTTCCTGCCATATTTATGGCTTCTAACCACATCATCAATTATAAGCTGATTTCTCATTTCATTTTCTACAATCTTTGCATACAGTTCCTGAATGGTTACATCCTTTTCTTCCTTATCGATTGGTACTCTGAGTGATGTAAACCTCGGTATGATATAGTGTTCAAATGGACGCTTCTCCGCTTGCTTTTTGGCATCATCCCTGAAACGTATGGGTCCGCACTGCATGAATATGATTGGATGGTGTCCATCCTTTCTGGTAGGAGTTGCTGTTAAACCGTAAACATATTTTGCATTAACGCTTTTCAGTACTTCCTCAAAACTAAAGGCAGAAACATGGTGGCACTCGTCCACAATAACCATACCGTAATTTTTAACACATTCTTTTACCTCGCCCATTCTGTTCAATGATTGCATTACCGCGATATCAATAATCCCGCTTAAGCTGTCTTTCCCGGCTCCCAACTGTCCTATAATGCTCCTTGCCTTCTTCCTGCCCCTCTTTTTTACTTCATCTGCTTCTGGCAAGCTTTCATTTATAATTAAAAAGTCCGTAAGTCTTTTTCTCCACTGTGCAACTAAACTGACTTTGTCAACCAGGATCAATGCGTTAACTTTTCTTTCAGCAATAAGCTTTATAGCCACAACAGTTTTACCAAAAGCTGTTGTGCCGGAAAGTATCCCGTTATCGAACTTCAATAGTTTTTCAATAGCTTGTGGCTGTTCATCCCTCAAGCTACCGTTGAATTCAACATCAATGCCCCTACCCCAATTTGTCTTGTCAATAAAATGAATAATGCTATCTTGCTCTTTAAATATATCTTTAAGTTCATTTTCACATCCTCTTGGGAGGCAGAGATATTCCGCTGTTTCATCAGAGCAAGATATGATCCGCTGCATTTTTTTGATAGGTATACGCATTGCCTGAGCTTTATAGAATTCCGGATTTTTAAAGGCTGCCAACCGCTTTAAGTAATTTAATGCCCTTTGAGAAAACTCCGCTTTTGGGACAAACAACATATTGGCTTTAACAATTTCGATTTCTTTTGGAAAATCTTCTTTTGTCAATTTTACTCTGCTTGTTTCCCACGGCTTTTGCGTTTCTTCCTCGTCCTTTCTCAACACCCCAAGCTCATTTCCATAGCATAGCTTTGTTATGAATAATTCAATATTATCTTCGGAAAGTTTCTGGATTGAAGATAAAAATGCCCATTGGTCATCATATGGCTGAAAATTTTCGTTAATAAAAACGCTGTTATTACTGCTTCTTGCTACCTTTTGCAATGGTAAGGCGATAAGATTGCCAAAGCCGCCCTTTGGCATGGTATCCTGATTAGGAAAAAACCGGTCATACGATTTAAAAGTTATTTCATGCCGCTTATTCATGGCATACGAACATACTTCTCTTAGTGTTGTTACATCCTTCTCCCATTCTCCATCATCAAAATCAATAGCTAAAAAGTGGCAGGTTTCATCCGGACACATTGGATATATCCCCGCAACAAAATTGTTTCGACCTCGCAAGTGGTCATCAATAACCTTCTCATTAAGGCTAAGGTAGCTTTTGTATGTGCAGTTTGCACATTTTGTTAATACCCGACCTCAAATCATTACTATTTTCAGATTCAGTGCAAGGCATTTCGGGTTCAGGTTCTGAATTAAAATCTTCACATGAAGAAACAACCTGACATTCTACAATGCCAAGCTGCGCTTTCAAATTTCTTAACTCTTCTTTCAATATGCTATTTTCCGCCAGTAAAGCTTGGTATTTTCCAAATAGCTCTTTGTAATCCATGCTTTAGTCTCTATTATTCTGTGCTAAATTATAAAATTCATGTAATTTCCGTTGCAATATATTTTTATCTATCAACTTTGTTTTGTATTCTGCTACAAGCGTAGGCGAAATATTGCGGCTTAAAGCATATTCAACAACATCATCATCTTTATCTGCACATAGTATTACACCTATACTTGGGTTCTCTTTTGGCTTCTTTACATCTCGGTCAAGTGCTTCAAGATAAAAATCCATCTTCCCAATGTATTCAGGTTTGAACTTATCTATCTTTAATTCAAAAGCAACAAGGCAAGACAATTCCCTGTGGAAGAAAACCAAGTCCATATAGAAATCCTCATTTCCTACCTGAATTCTATACTCTTCTCCTACAAAAACAAAGTCTTTTCCAAATTCAAGTATGAACTGCTTCAAGTTGGAGACAATTTGTTTTCTCAGGTCCTTTTCTTTAAAGCCATCCGGTAGTGATAAGAACTCTAACATATAATTATCACGAATAAAAGAAAGCTGCTCAGCGCTTGGAATTAATCCTAGTACTTTTTTTGTATCTGAAATTGCTACTCTTTCAAACAAACACGATTCAATTTGCCGGACAAGTTCTCGTTTTGAATACTTTTCTCTAATTGCCAGTCTTAAATAAAACTCACGCTCTTCAGGAGACTTTGCCCTAGAGAAAATTTCAAGATTATTTGTCCAATTTAATTCTCTCACCAGTGGTGAGAGTTTTTCGTCGTCTTTATAGGTTTCATAAAATTGTTTCATTCTCCAGATGTTTTGCGCTGAAAAGCCTTTAACATCAGGATAATTTTTTGATAAAAACTCAGCTAGCGTTTTTACTGTTTGTTTTCCCCAACCATCAGAGACAGATTTATTATTACATACGCGCCTATAGTCAAGTAAAGTTCGATTAATTCTCTGTTAACATAAGCATTAACCCTGTTTTTGGCTTGTTCAATCATCTCTATAATATCATTATAATTATTAGTGAGTTCCCCATTCATTCAGTAATTACCTCCCTGTTTTTCTACCCAATGTAAAAAGTATATCATATTTTCATTATTGCCATTAACAAAGTTTGTATCTAACAAAAAGCCTATACGCTTCAAAAAACAAGGGTTATGCAGACCTGAACTTCATAACCTCGAAATGTACCTATAGAATATTCTTTCGTTTTATACTCGCATTCCGTATTACGCAGAACCTTTGGGCTAAATTCAAATTACTATACATAACAGAAAAACGCTGTACACCTTGTAAATCAAGAGTTACAGCGTTTTTATCCCACTTTATGCACTTTTAAGCGTGATACTGTAGTACTTTGCCCTCATCAAGCAGTCTCTTAAACTCCCCAAAAGTCCTGACCCCAAAGATAACACCACTAATAGCACCTGTCATCGGAGGGCAGTTTTTACGCACCTCTAACGCTTTGTTATTCCACGCCTCCTCGGCGCGCGCATTCCTTATATTGCTCGGTTTTTGCTTCGCAGGCTCTGCCAGGCAGAGCGCTTCACGTTATGAGTTGAGATCAACACTTGAACCAAAGCAAGAGCACCCAAAAAGAAATACCTCCGAACTTCGTCGGAGGTATTTCTTTTTGGAGCTCCCATCCAGATTCGAACTCTGACCTCATCCTTTACCATGGATGTTCTGAGACTTGCTAACCTTCGTGCTGCTGTGTCATCCTTCGCCCCTCCGGTGCTCACATATCTCATATGCTCCGCTCCTCGGGACTTGGTTTCCTTGCATCACTTGGTTATCAAGCCTCAGCCTACTTTAAGAGCGCATCCATGGTGGAGTAAAAGTATCTGTTCGATACTTTTTGAATGCCAAAAGAAAAGGATATCGGCTGTACCGATATCCTTTTCTTTTGGAGCTCCCAATCAGAGTCGAACTGATGACCTCATCCTTACCATGGATGCGCTCTGCCAACTGAGCTATGGGAGCATATATATTTTCGTCTGCCGTTCGAGCCCTCTCGGGTTCGATTCCAAACAATTACAATATATTGTTCGGAACTTCAAATCATAGCTTTAAACCTATCTTTGGAGCGGGTGATGGGAATCACGCCCGCTTCGCGTGCTATTGACGTCGTCTGCCGTTCGAGCCCTCTCGGGTTCGATTCCAGACAATTACAATATATTGTTCGGAACTTCAAATCACAGCTTTAAACCTATCTTTGGAGCGGGTGATGGGAATCGAACCCACGCAATCAGCTTGGGAAGCTGATGTTCTGCCATTGAACTACACCCGCAAATAGTTAAGTTCAACGGGCTTTCGTTTTAGCCTAGGTTTACCTACAATCCGCCCGCAACTACATATTACAAGGCTTTCAACCATGCGAAAAAAATTATACCACAGGCCCGACATTATGTCTATAGTAAAATTTTCTTTTTACTAATTTTATTAGTTGCAAATTAAGTGACGGTAAATATATGGTATTTTTGGGTAATTCCTTTGTTTTTCGTTCACTCAACACCAGTAATACTGCTCGGTTCTCCTTTTTGACAGCTACACAGTCCATTTCCCAGTCTGTTTTCAAACTATTGCAGTCTTTTTTACAGTAATTCTGCTAATATATGCATAATAGAATTTCAATTACTTCATTTTTGCATAAATTATTTACTTATTATAGCAAAAAACAGAATTTAGTGTATAGCTCAAAAGCATTGGAATAACTTAATCGAACAGGGTTGTCCAGATAAATATTTAGTAAAGTAGCTTAATAGATACTTGACAAAAAATGAATTTTAAATTAAAATTAGTTGCATTAAGATAATGGCGTCTGAATTTCAGGCGCCGTTTTTTTTTATATTAAATCCCCTTGCAGGATTTAAAAAAGAGGTGACACTATGATCAAGATGGAAAATGTAAATAAGTTTTTTGGGGATCTTCACGTACTTAAAAATGTGAATCTGGAAGTTGCAGAAGGTGAGAAACTGGTAATAATCGGGCCTTCGGGGTCAGGGAAATCCACAGCTGTCCGGTGTTTGAACTTTTTGGAGGCTCCCACCAGCGGAAGTGTCTATATTAATGGAGAGAAATTAACTTCAAAGAATAAGACCAAGTTGGTCAGGGAAACAACAGCCATGGTTTTTCAGCAATTTAATCTCTATCCCCATATGACTGTATTAAGAAATCTGACACTGGCTCCTCTGAAATTACATAAGAAAAGTAAAAAAGAAGCTGAGGATCTGGCATATCATTACCTTGATATTGTCGGATTAAGGGAAAAGGCTCACGTTTACCCAACTACCCTATCGGGGGGGCAGCAGCAGCGTATAGCTATTGCCCGTGCACTGTGTGCCCAGACAAAAATTATTTTGTTTGATGAGCCCACATCTGCACTTGATCCTGAAACCATTCAAGAAGTTCTGGATGTAATGATTAAGTTGGCCAAAGAAAATATAACCATGGTTGTGGTTACCCACGAAATGGGATTTGCACGACAAGTTGCGGACAGAATTGTATTTATGGCGGATGGCCAGATTATTGAAGAGGGCGTACCGGAGCACTTCTTTACAAATCCTGAAAATGACAGAGTTAAACAATTTCTCGGTAAGATTATCCGTTAAGGGAAGTGATAAACCTGAAGTAACGGTGGTATTAGCCGGAGACAGGTAATCCCATGAGAAACAAAATATATTTTTATATAAATAAAAGGAGGTCATGTACTATGAAAAATTTCAAAAAATATGTATGTTTATTACTAAGCGTGCTCATGCTTGTATCCCTATTGGCGGCTTGTGGTGAAAAGGTCAGCGACAGCAGTGCAGCATCAACTTCTGCAAGTGCAAGTTCTTCTTCAAGCGCAGGTACAAAATATTCAGCAGATGTACAGAAGATCATTGACCGTGGTGTATTAAAGGTAGGAGTTAAGAATGCAGTTATCGGTTTTGGTTATCAAGATCCATTGACAAAAGAATACTCCGGACTTGAAATATCATTAGCTCAAAAAATTGCAGAAAAGCTTGGTGTTAAGGTTGAGTTTACTGCCGTAACAGCTGCTACTCGTACTGAACTGCTGGACTCAGGTGATATCGATTGCGTACTTGCTACCTTTACAATCACAGATGAAAGAAAGAAGAGTTGGGACTTCTCAACACCTTACTTTACAGACTATGTTACCGTTTTGGTTGAAAACTCCTCCGGAATTAAGTCTCTTGCAAATTTAGTAGATAAGAAGGTTGGTGTTTCCTCCGGTTCAACTTCTGCAAAAGCATTGGTTAAAGCGATGATTGAAGGTGGAGTAATAAGCGGAGACAACTTTAAGGAAGATACCTTTGATCCTGCAACCTGGACCACCGGTGTTTCCTTCCACCAGTATGATGATTATCCAACAATATCTACTGCGTTGAGTGCTAAGGAAATAGCTGCTTTCTGCGTGGATAAGTCCATTCTTGCAGTATACCATACTGATAGCAGATCTTATATTAATGACAAGTTCTCACCGCAAAACTATGGTGTAGCTACTAAAAAAGGCTCCGGTCTAACACCAGTTGTTGAAGAAATGATTACCGGATGGTCGGCGGACGGAACTATCAAAGGTTTGATTGCAGATAACAAGTTGGAATAAGCTTTTGGGAAATATGAATTTGCTACAAGGCTTCGCCTAGTGCGAAGCCTTATTTATTAAAAGTCAATAATGATGGTTAAGTTCAGTGGAACGTAATCAGGAGTGATTGGCGTAATGATTTAAAGGGAGGAAATGGTATGGAGGGTTTTTTTTCTATAACTGCATGGGAAAAAGTGTGGACATTCCGTTCCACCTTTCTGCTGGGGTTATTTAATACTTGTAGAATGGCATTGTTCGCTTTGCTGTTATCAATGGTGCTCGGAATACTGTTTGGGTTGATGGCTACCAGTGGCAAGAAATATTTGGAGGGAATAAGCCGTGTTTATGTGGAACTGATACAGAACACACCGCTTATTCTTCAGTTGTGTTTCCTGTATTACGCTCTTGCATTTTCAGGAAAAAGCCTGGGAATAATAATTACCGGTACCATTTCTCTTGGTGTCTATCACGGAGCCTATATGTCTGAAGTTGTCCGGGCCGGAATCGGTTCTATCCCAAAGGGACAATTTGAGGCTGCAGATTCACAAGGGTTTAATTATGTAGGTAAGATGTATCACATTATTTTACCCCAAAGTATTAAGATCATACTTCCTCCAATGGTAAACCAGGTTGTAAATTTGATTAAAAACACTTCCTGTCTGTACATAATCGGAGGTGCCGATCTTATATCTCTGACTTACAGCTTTGTAACAGGTGCCACAACGGGTGGAGCTTATGCACCTGCATACCTGGTAAGCGGACTTCTGTTCTTTGTTGTTTGCTTTCCGCTTTCATCCCTTGCAAGCATGTGGGAAAATTCTCTGAAAAAGAGAGAGTTAAAGACGGTTGATGGTAGAAATACTTTGACAGAGGGGATGGTGGCTGAACAATGAGGACATTGGATAATAGTTTATCCATATTAAAAAATCCGGCAGTTCTTAGCTACATTTTAAAAGGAGTTGCCTTTACACTTATTATATCTGTTGTTGCTGTTGGAATTGGCCTACTCTTAGGCTCCATCCTTGCACTTGTCAGGAATTACTGCAGCAATAAAGGCAATAGGGTATTCAAATGGTTGGCTGTGGCTTATATTGAGATTTTCAGAAATACGCCCCTGCTGTTGTGGATATTTATCTGTCTGGTGTTCTTCCCGGTTCCGGAATTTCTGTCCAAGAAAATGTTCGGATTGACTTCGGTAGAGGTAAAACTATTATATAAAGGTGCAATGGCTCTGATTTTATTCACTTCCTCAGTTATTGCTGAGATTGTGCGGGGCGGTTTGAACTCAGTGGCACAGGGTCAGTTCGAAGCTGGGTATTCCCAGGGCTTTAATACAGTTCAGATTATGATCTACATTGTATTACCCCAAGCCTACAGGAATATAATTCCTACCCTGCTCAGCCAGATAATCACAACTATTAAGGACTCTTCCTATCTGGCCAATATTGCAGTTATCGAACTGATGTCCAGGGTAAAAACCCTGCTGAGTGCAGCAAACAGATACAATGGCACCGGTTCGGTCAATGTTTCGGATGTATTTGTTCTATTTGGCTTTGCAGCTATTATCTATTTTATTATTAACTTTACACTGTCTTCCCTGGTCAGATATATTCAAAAGCATCCTCGGATTCCAAAGGCTGCACCCCGTGCGTCCTAGAATAGATTAGCTTGAAAGACTTCGCTAATGCTCGTCTTCCAAACTAACCTATGAATTTATGTACGAAAACATTTATTGCCTTGTTAATTAATTAGATAAGCCGCTAAAAAGGAGGTTTACCTTATGGAAAACTATGTTGTTACAATATCAAGACAATTCGCCTGCTTTGGACGATCAATCGCTCAAAAGTTATCTCAGGAGCTGAATGTGGAGTTCTATGACAGAGATATCGTTGAAGCCACAGCAAAGAGGATGGGTCAGCCCATACCGGTAATCAGCAATGAGGAGGAAAATGCAAATTCTGTTTTCTTTATGAGAAAATACCCATTGGGTATGGGTGTCGCCAACATTCAGGATGAAATATTTAATGTTCAGACAAACATTATCCGGGATTTTGCCCAAAGAGAATCCTGCATCATCGTGGGAAGATGCGCCGGCAATGTACTGAAGGATCATCCACGATGCCTGAATGTATATATTTATTCCCCTTATGAGTGCAGACTTAGAAATTGTACGGAAGTCCTGCAAATGGATTTAAAGGTGGCAAAAAAAATGATCAAGGACGTTGACAGGGCCAGAGAAAATTACCGTTACCGTTATTGTCCTGAAGTGAGCAATGTATACGACGGCTACGATATAATGATTGATAGCAGCCGGTTCGGTGTTGAAAAGAGCGCAAAAATCCTGGTGGATATCGTAAGGAGCCAATTCCTATAGAATAAAAATGGCAATGAGCTGTGAAGCCCGTTGCCATAACGTTTTTATTGATATTATTATTCAACTTTTTTCAGCCCTCGTCCAGTAGCATTTTAGCCTGTTTATTCAAATTATGCTTTTTGTTCTTCGAGGTATTTCTCCAATTTACGTTTTACTCGCTGTAGCGCATTGTCAATTGATTTTACATGCCTGTCCAAATCTTCTGCAATCTCCTGATAAGATTTACCTTCCAGATAAGAGGTCAGAACCTCCCACTCAAGAGAACTGAGTATTTCGCCCATTTTATTCTCTATACCCAAAAATTCTTCTCTGTTTATAACAAGCTCTTCAGGGTCGCTGATATTTTCCTCGCTAATTACATCCATCAGCGTTCTGTCGGATTCCTCATCGAAAATTGGCTTATTAAGTGAAACATAGGAATTCAGGGGTATGTGCTTCTGTCTGGTAGCTGTTTTTATGGCAGTAATAATCTGGCGTGTAATACAAAGCTCCGCAAAGGCTCTGAAGGAAGACAGCTTGTCCCCTTTATAGTCTCTGATTGCTTTAAACAAACCAATCATACCCTCTTGAATAATATCTTCACGGTCAGCTC
>JAEYNI010000326.1 GCA_023412635.1 Bacillota bacterium | reverse complement strand
AGCCGAATCCATCAACCCAATGCACCGAGCCCACATTAAAGTCAAAAGAATACTCATTCAGTATATCTCCGATCAATTGCTCAGACTCCTCAAAATAACAAACCTCTAAACCGAACTTAATTTTTATCGGAAAAGAGATTTGCTTCGCTGTTTGTATAAACCGAAAATATTCTTTAATTGATAATTTACCTGTATTCCTGCTCAAAAACCATTGTCTTTGATAGTTGCTGTAATCACAGACGGGCTTATACATAGGTATGAACTCATTATAACGGTGACTATGCTCCAACAGATATATCTCATCAAGTCCGCGCTCAGCAGCAGTCTTGACGAATTCTTTAAGCCAATCTATTGTATACGGGCCTCTTTCAAGATGAATGTGGCAATCAAGCATGTGAGTTTAAGCCTCCTTTATAAACTGGTTAGAGAAGCTCCAGTATTTCTACAGAATACTTTCCGCTTGGAGCATTTACTTCCACAATATCTCCAGCTCTTTTACCGGCTAAAGCCTTTCCAAGATCAGATTCTATACTAATACGCATTTTTGCGGTATCTATATCCATAGTTGTAACTAAAGTTACTATATCCTCATCTCCATCGTCGATGAATTTGATTCTGGCTTTACTGTTAATACCCAATACAGACTTATCCTGAACGTTAGGATCAATTATTACTGCTGTAGATATAATTGTAAGTAATTCCTGAATTCTATTATCGTTTGCATGATATCTCTCGCAGGCTTCCTTGTATTCTGCATTTTCCGACCTGTCGCCATGCTCGGCAGCAATTAATTTATCTCTGGCAATTTCTGCTCTCTTTACAGTCATTCTATAGTCTAATTCTTCCTGTAATTTTTTTAAATTTTCTTCTGTTAATGTATAACTCATAAACAAATCTCCTCCAGAATAATGAATTTCTTATGCAATAATAGTCATTTCAATTATATAGTATCATAATGTGTTTTTCACACTATCCTTCGCGCAGTCATATAGGTTGATTTCCAATAGCTGCTTTCTAAGCTTGTTACTGTTACTTTTGCGGAACTGGAACCTGAGGTGGCATTGATGAATTTCCCGTCACCAATGTAAATACCCACATGATTAATATTATTGTTGCCCCCATCAGTATCTGAAAATACGAGATCTCCAGGCAGCAATTCCTCCTGTTTAACCTCGACACCCTGTTTTGCCTGATCAGCAGCTACACGCTCTAGCTTTATTCCAAAGCTACCAAATACATATTGTGTAAATCCGGAACAATCAAAGCCGGTCTCAGGTGATGTGCCTCCATACATATATTTTACTCCAACAAGACTTTGAGCAAAATCAATTAATTCTGATATAACTACTGTACTTTCCTCAGTTGTTTGAGAGGCGGAAGTCTCAGAAGCAGTAAATTTTGTATTATCTGAAGTTTCTGATTGACTTCCCTGTTCACCTGAGGAACTACTTTGAGAAATATCGGACTCTTTTTCTATTACTTTGTCTTTGGTCTGTTCAGTTGTTTGGTTACACTCCGATATGTACGAACTGCTTACCCAACCAAGCACATTATCCGATAATTTCACTTGATACCATTTTTCTGTTTTCTCTAGAATTGCAAGCAATTCGCCTTTATTTAGCTGTTTTATGACACTGTAGGATAAGCCCGGGCCTTTTCTCACATTTACGTTGTTGCCAGTAATTTCTCCATATTTGACAGCGGCAGCTTCAGTCATTGTATTTGTTGTATTATTATCAGATATATATGTATTGTCGCTTTTATTTATATCTTTAATTGCATCTGCATTTTTATCTATGTTCTTATCAGTATTCTTATCTGTAGTTGACTTTGTTTCATTACTTGTATTTGCAGTGGTAACGTATTTAACAGAGACCCATCCTGTCAATCGGTCTATTGATACTTTATACCACTCTCCGGAGCTTTGCAGTACCTTTAGCTGACTTCCTCTTTTCAGCTTCCCAATTATTTTTGAAGTAGTATTTGGTGACTCCCGAAGATTTAATATATCGGCAGTAACTGTTACCTGACCATTTGTTTCCGCATAGGCAAACCCCTCAGATAGAACTGTTAATGATGTTGAAAGCAAGGCTATAATTACTAATTTTTTTATGTATTTTTGCAGCATTGTATATCCCCTATTTTGTCATTTGATTAGTAAACACCTTTGAAATTATTCGACAGTTTATCGATTAATCCTTCAATATAATTAGCTATATTTTATTAAGTTTTGGTTATAATTCATTGTTTCCATGGGTTAAATTCTTTAATTTTATGGTTTCTGCCAATATTCTTTAACAACTCACCATAACGCTCAGTGGCCAAATCACTTACCTCTCCTTTTTTGCAAAAGTTAAAGCCTGCTAATTTCTGGTTGGGACGTTCTACTACTATCTTTCCGTTAAGTAACTTTGATTCCAAAGTCTCCACTGCCTCCAGAAACCTTCTGTCTTGCTTCGATATGTCGAAGAAGGACAAAACATAAACGTAAAAGAAAAGGTTGTAAGCAGCAAGAGGATACGCAACCTGCATGAATAGTGAGCCCATACCATAATGACAAGGTCCGAGAGGTTTACGGACTTCCCAATGCATAAGCAGGAACTCTACCGCTTTATCAAGATTTTCATTTTTATTTAGACTATCTGTAAATCTGAAAGCATCTAAAGCTAACAACGTGGGACCCGGGTTTGAGTATTCTGTTTCCGGCCCTCGCCCAAAGCTGAATTTATTACAACGCCAGCCCCCGTCACTGTGTTGAATTTCCATAAGATGCTCGAAGGTTTTCTTAAGCCTGCTGTCAGAGGCATACCCTAAATGGCAAAGAGTTCTGACAGCATGAATTGTATGACAAGGATAAATACCGCCTTGCGGAGATAATTTAAATCGTCCGTCCTGACGCCAGGAATCAAGAATCAGGTCAGTCGTCTCCTTCAAAACAGGTTCAGTATCATCCATGCCTAATTCTTTTAACATATATGCGCAATCAAGAGTAGTAAATGGACTTCCTTTAATTAAACGCTTATCAGGAGTTGTCCAATAATCCCAACCGTTGTCATGACGTTTTGACAGGATTAACTCAACATCAGATATATATTGCTTTGCTACAGCCATTTTTATCTATCCCCTTTCAATACTGTTTAGGCTTTTGTTAATTAATTATTGCCAAAATATATGGAATCAAAATCCTAATGGAATGGATCTAAATCTCTTTGAAATATTGTCATACTCATCCACAGTCACTCGTTTGCCATTAACTAAATATTCTGTTATATAATCTTCAGGTTTGATTTCACCTTCCGCTATCGGAATCCCCTGATCATCATAAAGTAAATTCGCATTATTAAGCAAATCGTTCTCTTTAAAATTTACAACTTTTTGGCTTATCCGCATACTAGAAGCAATATTGTAGGCCTTGCCGCTTTTGAAGTCATAAAAAGTTCCTCCAATAGCATTCCCTCCAAAACCTCCTGCATGGCTAAAAGTCCCTATAATAACTTTTAAAGTCTTGATATCCTTATAGAGACATACATAGTCACCACCCGAAGAACCACCGCATTCATATCCTGTTAACAGTTCATTTACTTTATTATTTTTTATAGAAAAAAATCCGCTGTAAGATTGCTGAAAATTAGCTCTGATAAACGGTTCAGCATAAAAATATAAAATTGGTTTCCCGCTATCATCTATATCATACAATTTGAAAGTTTTTGTACAATTATTCGCTGGGGCATCGATTTCTGAAAGATATATATTTATAGGACCGGTTTTTGTATAATCGCTGAACAACTTTATTTTGGGAGTAATTTGATTTGATAATATCAAACTTGATACATCAATCTCCTGATCATCATCCGTGATTAAAATGCTATTATTAACACTGCTATTACCGTATTTTGTCGTGATATAGCTATTTCGGGAGTTATATACATCATTATAATAATCTGAAATATAGGAGTAGGTTGGAGGAATTACTAAATTACCATTTATGTCTAAAACACCATAAGTATTATCTGTTTCAACGATGTAACAACTGCCATATAGCTCAATGCTGTCATATTGATTTTTTATTATTACTTTGCCATCTTGGGCAGCTAAGCCATACTTATTGTCTTGTTCAAAAGATATCATGCCATTATCAAAAATTTCTGTATTATCATATTCGAAAGGTAATACGATATTTCCCTTTTCATCTATTACGCCATGTTTTCCCCCTAATTCAACTGCTGCAAGTCCATGACGAAAATCACCTGCATAGTCATAAATTAGTGGAATCATCTCTGTATAATCTGAGAAATTTATAAAGCCGGTTTTATTTTTTAATGTAACTCTAACCAGTTTCTCTCCGTTTTGACTGTTATAGAATATCCTATCATATTTTAAAGGCACTCGAAGTATTCTGCTAAAATCAACAATTCCCCATTTTTCATTTTGTTGTATCACAGCAGAATTGTTTTCTGGAATCAGTTCAACATAATCATATATCGGATTCAAAACTATATTTCCGTTCGCATCAGAAAGACCCCATTTTTCGTTGGTCGTAAAGAGAATCATATTGTTTTCTTCAACAGAGATAGCGTCATATTTCGGTGGTAAAATAACCATCCCTTTGCTGTTAATACAACCATATTTATTATTTAACTCTATAATTGTATTACTTCCAGTAATGCTTACATCATCATAAATTGGTTGAATAATTTCTTTGCCGCTTTTGTCTATTACACCGATTCTACTACCTATCCGAACCTTTGCAAGTCCATTATGAAAATATCCCACATCATCATATAAAGGCTTAATTACTACATTCCCCGATTTATCAATATATCCGTATTCTCCGTCAGAGGAAATATACGCAAGCCCCTCTTTAAATGAACTTACACTGTCACAATTCAATAAAAAATCCTTATCTCCGCTTTTGTTTATCAATCCATATTCATCGCCAATTTCAAAATAAGCCAAACCTTCACTAAAGGAACTCGCTTTATCATAAATAAACGGAAGCACCAGCTCACCTTTCGTGTTTATGAATCCATACTTACCATTACGACAAACACATGCCAATCCTTCGCTGAAAGGATAAGCGAAATCAAAATCGAAAGAAGTTATCTCTTGTCCGCTTTCAGTCATAAATCCATATTTTTGATTAGCATAGATGCAAAATATTCCTTCAGATTGAAGTACAAAGTCTATTGTATTAGCTGAAGCTGATGTTAAAAGTATTGGATATTTTGCCTGAGCCTTTTCTTTTGAAAGTTGAGACTTAACCACAGGAGTTAATATTCCATTTTCAGGTGTAATTTTAGAAATATTACTTTTTGGTGAACTATAACCTGTTAATAATAAAATAATCAGCAAAATTGAAAATATCCATTTATACATCTAATTCAACCTCATTTCCGAAGTGTTAATTCCATTGATTAACCCTATTTAAAGTATGTAATCAAGAATTATTTTAAGTCATTAACCTATTATATAATTTAATTTTGGAAACAAGGTTACAATTTGGTTAAAATTGTAACAAAAAAAGATAAATGCTAGAGAAAATAATGTATCAAAGCCATGAATTCACAGTAGTAAAAAGCCTTTATTTTTATAAGGTACATTAGATAGATATTTATGATCCTCTCTTTAATTGCAACAATATTATCTTCGGAATAATTTCTTCCAAAACCACTTTTCCTCTTTTTCCAGGTCACCAATAACTCTCCCTGTCAACCAGAACGAACCACTTAAGATTCCACCATTTAATAATTTCCCCTTTAAAATTTCAGGGTCAGCAACTACATCAATTTCGTCTCCTAATACACTTATCTTTGCCCAAAAATATTCTTTAGCTGTATGTCCATTAGTACGATTCTTTGTTTCAATAATTCTACCACTAAATATCGCTTGAGCAACTGGAGGTGTTGTAGTTTCCCCATCTGGCTTAAATAATCCGGATGGTATAAAAGATTCAACCGCAAACTTCATATCACTTTCTTGAGCATTAAAATACTCCTCTTCAGAACAATACATCTCCTTTTGTTATCATTTACATTTTCTCACATTATAGCGCGCTAGGCATTGGTCTTTATGTTCCCATTTTCGCTATACTTATAAAATTTTAACTTTGATTTATTAGCCTTAAATGAAGTTCGTCCTTATACCGCCAGTATATACATAATGGGAAGCAGACGATCCTCACAAATTAGAATTTATCTAAATAATTTTTTACCAAATTTTTCGTAATGTCATCACATTTTAAATTTAAGATTCTGTTGTTTGATTTTCATTACAGCTACATCTACGGTTTTCTAGAATTTTTCTTTTTCAAAGTAATAGTGCATAAGTATTTCTTTTACATCAAATATTGTATAGCAAGCGCAATTAGTGATAAACAACGATTAAAAAGATAATCGTAATAACGGACATCAGTAATATCAATCTTATTAGTTTCATGATGACGTATGCGATATTTATTTCCTATGTCCGTCAACATCTTAAATTCATTATTAAACAAATCAGCAAAGTCATCATTTCCGTTTGCCATATTATTCACTATTTTTTCTGATGAATGTTTCTTATCTAATGTTGTATAGTAAGTTTTAAACGTTCTAACGCATCCCATATCTTTTCCACTGAATCTTGTCGCGCAGTAGGATTTGGTGTCTTATATAATGCAACAGCATCTTTCAACAACTCTCTTGTGCCTACCTCATGTACTGCTGCATAAGTATTTTCAATTTTCGTTGTAAGTGGACTGTTCTCAACAATTCTTTCTATAATCTTTTCATCCGTTAGTTCATAAAGCAATCCCGACTCAGTAAATATTTCATTTATTGCCTCTTGGAAATTTTTAAATATATCTGAAGAATTAAGGCAGTCTATCGTTTGGTAATTTCGGTATCTCTCATTATTCCACCGTTCAGAGATATCCTCGAATATTTTGTGCAAAGAACTCAATAAAGTCTAAAAGTGCATACTGGTCATATTCATCGTCATAAACCGGTGCGCAAATCCTATCATACTCATCCCGAAAAAGAGATGGGATTCTTATTTTAATTCTAGTTATAAATCCTTTTTCATCAAATGAAACATAGTCACTATCTGTAAAGTCATGATGACAATTTAGAGTGAAAATATGTGTTAAATTTTTTTGATATCTTTTACAACAATCTAAAAGTAATGAATACATATCTCTGTTAATAGAATATGTCTTTTCCAGTGGTGCTCTTATACCATGCCTTTCAGAATATAATTTCATAAGCCATCTCCTTTAATTCAAATTTGTCTATTACTCACTTACTTTACCCCATAAACATAATGTGAAGGTCAAATACTTTGCCAGTTATATGGCTAATGTGCAGTTCACCATTTGAAAAGATTATTAGGTATAAACATAATGAGCAATTTAAAGTACCTTTTGTTTTTGATGTCTTCATTTTTCATCAGCAAAAATTCTGTACTCAACAATCAGCTTGCTCCAAAAACTCATTTTTCCATTTGCCCATCCTTTTTTTGACATCTATGATTTTAATTCGTTTTTTTACATCAGGAAACTCTGTCGCTAAGACAAGGGCAGCCGATGATTCAATAATATTTTCATCTAACATCCAAAAATCTTCAGTTACTCGCACGCTTTCAATTATTTTTATTAACTCCGTAGTACTGATAAATTTCGTGTAAGAATCATCTTTGAGTTCATATTCACATGCTTTTCCCCCAGATGACCAAGTAACTACATGTAATGCCAGAAATCTAATAGCATTAAGTTCATTGGTTATTGCTGATTTTATATACTCTGAATATGTTTTTTTCTCTATAAACTCCCAAAGAAAAGAAACTCTTTGCAGTTCTTTCCAATCGAATAAATTCGTTATTACTACAAAACTTTTTGTCCTTTCTAAAAATATTGCTTCAAGCTGATACAAATTATCTAGACTAATAAGTTTGGGGTCTTGCGAACTCGGTGTTTCAGCAATTCTTCCATGAGTAAGCTCAATTATATGTAAAAGATGTAACAAAAACTGAAATGATACAAAGTCCGCGTTTGAAAGCATATTAGCAATAATATTGAAGCGAATGTTTTCATCACTAATTCTAAAGAGTAAATCCGAAATCGTATAAACACTAATTGTTTTTGAATCCGCACCTATCAACTGCATTCCTTTCTCTGCAATTCTTCCACTTTGAAATACTAACACACTCAAAATGAGCTCTATTCTTTCTTCAGGAATCCTTGATAAATTGTACTTAATTTCCTTTAAATAAACATCAAACAGGTCACGTTCATTAAGAGCATCAATATATGATCGCAATTTGTCTTCTTCCATGCATAATAAAGAATCATCAATTTCGTATCTGCTGATTTTTATATTGTCTAAAGAAAGTGAAAAGTACAAATCAAATTTACTCTCAGAAGCTATTCTCATTGCCTGATGAATTTCTGAGGGTGTTTGAAAAACACTTTGAAATGAAATTCTATTGGTAAACATAGGAAATAAACTAGCAACAGCCTTTAGCATAACTTGAGGATTTTTCGGATAGAATTCTTGAAAACGTTGTACCATTTCCTCCTCTTGTTTCCTTACCTCATTTAGAGAAATACCACCGCCATTATAACCCCCAACAAGAGAAAATTTATTATCCCTAATCCACTCGAAAATCGAAGAAGCAAATACCCGCAAGGCACATATCCCCGCCATGTCAATAAAATCTACTTCTTCCTTTACTGCCGAATACATAAATGCTAAAGCATTACAAAATCTATTAATATCACGCAAGGTGTTTATAAATGGGCTGATACAAGAATTAAAAACGTTTGACCAGCGAGCAGAATCAAATTCCATACCATTGTAAACTTCAATTAAATTATCGAGCTTTTCAAATAGAATATCATGAAGCCTTTTAATACTTAATGGAGGTACATCAAACGGAACCTGAATTATTTTTTCCAGATATTCCTCTCCATCACAATGTTGGACATCACTTAATGCGCGCACCACAATATCTTTATCAAATGAAAGTAAATATGTTATATTTGGAAAACCTGCAACAGCATTAACTAATTGAAAAATAAGCTGAATTTGTTCATTTGATAGTCTATCAATATCATCGACCACGACTAAAATTCTAGAGTCCAACTCTCTTAAAGATTTTTCTACTTCGCTTTTTCTATAAGAGACATCATTTTGTTTTGCTTCAGCCGTTTCTTTCATTGACCTACCTAGCGCAGTAGATAGCTTTGGTAATAATTTTAAGTATTTTCCAACTATAGGTATATACTCTGAATATTCCAAAGCTGACGAATATTTTTCAATAGCAGCACCAACATTTTTCATTTTTTGCTCTTTGTAATTAAATTTTAAAGAGTTCGAGAGAGTCAAAAAAAATTGATTTATCAGTTGATTGGTGTCAGTAAAGTTCCAAGGATTAAATTGTACAATAACCATTTTTTCGCTAGTATCTAATTCTCCGGATAATTGTATTATTTCTTCAACTGCCATATTTAGGACAGAGGTCTTTCCACAGCCCCATTTTCCTTGCAGTGAGATTGCATAATTATCTTGTGTTTTGAATTGCATTATTGCATGAGCGAGTTGTTTTGCAAATGAACTCCGTTCAAGCTTGTCTTCACTAAGTTTATTTATTGGCTTATCTGTATTAAACATACTATTTTCTCCTATTTACACAGCTATAGCAAAACTATTATTAGATCGTCCGTCTACATTCGACGTTCCTAAATTACCAGTCCACTTCACCTAAAGTCGAAAAGCTTTACAACCGGAATGTCCATGATATATGCGCTCCTAAAAACCCATTAAGCGATTTGGCGCAGTTGTTATTCTCTATCCGTTATATGTGCTCACTTTTTACTGTAGTATTCTTTGAACTATTGCGATAATCTCATATCAAGACATACTAGACATTATTATCCTAAGAGTAAGTCCTCTTTTATCTCAGCTAATATGGATAATGGGAAGTTTGAAACTAACATTCATAAATA
Source organism: Bacillota bacterium (assembly GCA_023412635.1). GTDB lineage: Bacteria > Bacillota > Clostridia > Acetivibrionales > DSM-1351 > Ruminiclostridium. Next base: position 3,449 of record JAEYNI010000326.1, on the reverse strand, counting down.
CTAGTATCAACTTATAATACTACCTTACTGGCATTATAATATTTTACTTGAGTTAATAATTATCATTTCTGCAACTGCCTTGGCTAATGGTATTTCTTTTTGTAATTGTGGTTCATTAGCATATGATCGATATCGATCATTATTTTTTCCGCTCTTACTATGTACCAAGGAATTTCTTGTATAATATATCCTTTTAGCAAGCTGTGTAAAAACGCCCTGTGCATCATCCCAGCCAATTGTTGGTGCATTACAAAATGGCACCTTTGTTGTTTGATAGTATTGGATAGCTTCTACATCAATATTATTAACTCGGGTTTTCAAATCATCAATTACAATATATTCTCTCAATACAAAATTTAAAGACTCCAATTCATTTCCTTGTCCTGACTCAACATCCATTTTCATTCTATTCTTTATAAAAAGAGCCATATCATATAACTTATCATCGTTCTTATAAGAAAAATCAGGATGGGTAATTCTGTTCTTAATATCTTCTACCATCTTCTTTTTAAATACCTCATCATAAAAGTATTCCATAACATGATAGAATGAAATAAACCCGATATATGGGTCAGAGGATGATAATGCTAATTTATAATAATCCACAACATCATCCGTATATTCACGTAAAGGAGGGGTGCTAATTTGTGAAATATCAAATCTATTTCGTGCAGAATTATTTATCCTAAAGATTTCATTCACATTATTATATTCCACTAGAGCCATGTCTGAAAGATACATAAACTCAAATATGAACGCATTTTTTAATTTCCTAAATTTAGGTAAACTCTGCTCATCAGTGGTCTTAATTTTTAATGAAAGCTCTCCTATCATTCTTGGTAATAGATAATTAAGATTAATTGGTTCCTCTTCATCTGTATGTCTTATAAAGTCTATCGGTCTCCGAAGTCTCATTAATGGAATTCTCCGGTTTCCATTATTATATTCTTCTCCTAGTTTTGATAGTAAAAATGCACTATATTCCAGTGATGCTAAATTGAGCTCATAATGAATTCCATTTGCATTATCATCCGATATAGCGGAAATCTCACGATTACGCATCATTGGATAATCAAAGTCAATTGCAATCTCATAGTAGTCTTTTTTGTAAAACTCTATTCTGTCACTGAACATGGACAATACTTTATTATATAAATTGAAGAATTCTACATCTGTTATAGTTATTTGTCGTTGTCCATTTCCTGCAGTAGTTGAATATCTACTTTGGATATCAAATACTATATCACTATTATCTATTTCAATATCGCGTATTCCCATAATTCTATAAAAGAATTCTTTAAATTCATAATATGTAAGCACTTTAAATATCTCTCCTTTTTTGAAGTAAACTTTTTTTACGTAACCTTAGATTAAGTTCGGACTTATATTCGAGTATAAATATAATTGGAAGGCTCAACAAACCAGGTTTACCTTAATTCATACTTCCAATTTCTTCGATTTTAATATTACTCAAAATGGATAGTGGAGATTCAAAAGATCCACTATAGCTCATACCGTGTTCTACTGTACTTTTTGCTATAAGATTTTTTAATTCAGAGATACTGTTTACTCCAAATAATGGCTGGATAGTCTTACAGAATTGTTCTGATTTTAACCTTTGCCATATCGGTTGTAGATTTGAATGGTATACATAGGTAGTTGGATACCAGTAACCGTGCCCTTCGCCATTTATGTTAAGAACACCAAACAACTGATAAAGGATTAGATCTGCATTTGATAATGTTTCCTTTGTTAAAATAGGCTTTTTTTCACGTTTGATAAGTATATCACCCATCAAAGTAAATAATTTCGGATTAGAACATTTTTCCTTGCAGGTACCCTCAATCGTTCTGCAATATGTTCTAAACTCAGTATAGTTGCAAGCTTTTAGGGTGTTACTAAAATAGCTTTCCCTCAAAAAGTATGTACGAATAAGAATACTGTGTAATTCCTTATATTTTTCATAATGAAGTAAAGTAGCTGTGACAGATATAAATAACTCCCAAATTAGAAAATCATATAATTCAAAATCAGAGTTACTGTAAGATATCTTTTCAGTAGCATCATGCAATTCATTAAACAGTCTTTCAATTATAGAGGGTATATTTTCACTTATTGGCAGAGCGCTATATATTAAAGCCTCGCAATAATCGACAAATAAGTCTCTATATCCTTTAAGCTTATCTATTATTTGAAGAAGCCCCTCGTCTACTGATTTATCTTTGGGTATAGTATATTGCTTCGCTATTTCAACGAATTCATCTGCTGCTTTACGGAGGAGAAAGTCAGCTTTTGTTTGATTACCTCCATTATATCCACGAACCTGTCTAATTAAATCGCGAATCGCCGATAAATCGACAGTATCATTCTCCAACCACTCCGGTTTTCTACCTAGAGCAGGCTTTTTATATAAAGGTTTTTCGTAAATATTCCGAAGGAGCTTTTCATATTCTGCTTCGTAACTATCATCTTCTGTCGAGAGATCAATGTATATTCTTGATTTTATATATAAAGGACAGTACGCATTTCCATTTTCATCTACTTCAAATATAACTGGAAGAAACTTTTCTTGCTTCATTTGTCCATATATTTCAGGAGAAATGATAACAGTCTCATCACCAACCCCGCCAATACGGCTATTAGCCTTTTCGGTATATGTTTTATCGCAAATAATCAGCACACGGTCAACACAAGAATTATGAACGGATTGTTCCATAAAAGCATACTTATCCTGTCCTTCTTTTAAGTCATAAATATCTAAGATCACATCAATTCCATTTGCAACTAATCGATCTGCCAATACAATAACGCGTTCTTGTACTACCCATGAATATGAAATGAATACTTTTTTAGAGCTTTCAACCATTATTTGATTCCTCCATTTTGTAATAAGCTGATTATTATGAGTCCTTAGATGAAGTTCGTCCTTATACCCCAATTATAGCCATTCTGCGAACCTCTCAAAAAAACATTATAAACTAATTCGACAGTTTATTTAATATTCCTTCCATTCTTTAATTATTTATACCATTAAATTCTATATATTCTTAAATATAGACGTAATGTATTAATTATATAAAAATAAACTAATAAAAAAGATGGAAAAATAAACTTGTATTAGCAAGTACACTTATCCATCTTTATATCTACTTTTCATTATTAACACATGACAATAAATCGAAATATCAAATTACTAATCCTTATGTGGAGTATATTTTTCCACTTTCTTTACGTATTCTCTTTTTGAGTCTGGATTAGCTGTAAGTTCATCATAATATTTTTTCAATTCTTCAAAATCTTCAGGTTTAGGTTGATATTTTAGCCCTCCGATTAAGTATATTTCTCCGTTAAGTACAACACTTGCAAATTGCTCCCTTTCTGTTGTAGAGCCTGTTCTCCATTTACATATATTTGTTTTTGGATCATATTCCTGAACAAGAGTATTCCAG
>JAEYNI010000320.1 GCA_023412635.1 Bacillota bacterium | reverse complement strand
TAATGGATAGGAACAAACTAATAAACTGGCTGTTTAGAACCGATGCAGTGAGAGTATGTCCCGAAAACAAACCTTTCTGGTACACATCCTCTAAAATCGGTCCGTATTATATAAATACTCATTTCCTTTACGGCAATGAAGAAAAGGCAAACAATCTTCTAAAGGTAATAGATGTATGCAAGGAAAATAAAATGGACTGCTCGGAGATTATTTTGGAGCTGACCCGTAAAAACTTCGAAACCGATGAGATATTCCGAGGTCTAATTTCATCAATGTGCGAGTATATTAAAAGTAAATTCGATATAAACAATATAGATTATATATCAGGCGGAGAAAGAAGAGACTGGTTCTTTTCTCTTATAATTTCCGATATGCTTAATATTCCGCACATAACCATTTTCAAGGATTTATCTGCAGTTTTGTACAAGAATGGCAAATCCTCGGAAATTAAGGATATTAAGAATGGAAATGTTCTTCATATAGCAGATATAATTACAGAGGCCTCCAGCTATACCAGGGCGTGGATACCAGCAATTCAGGCTTTAAATGGAAATCTGAAATATAGTCTGGTTGTTATAGACAGACTTCAGGGCGGTGCTGAAAGGCTAAATAGTGCAGGCGTTGAATCTCATGCACTGGTGAATGTTGACAAGGCTTTGTTTGACGGGGCTTTAGAGGGAAACCATATAACAGTAAAACAGCATGAAATGCTTTTGAATTACCTGGATAGACCTACAGAAACAATGAGGGCCTTCCTTATAGAGCATCCTGAATTTATTGAATACTCTCTGAATGCTGACCCGAAAACCGCTGAGAGAGCTAGAATATGTGTAGAACAAAACATATATGGATTATCCTGAGCTGATAAGCAAGAGGAATTCTGATTCCAGTAATGGATAACCCATTATTCATAATTGGTAAAGAGGTATATATGAAAAGAAAAATCATTATTGCGTCAATTGTATTAACACTTGGATTTATAGCTTTACTGAGCTATAACAAAATTGTTTATTTGGACGCATTTTTCTTTTTAAAGGGAAAGGTCACTATTGAAAAAATAGTATGTAACGGAGACATGGATATGGATGGCATCTCCGATATGGATGATATTGTTGAGGGTGCCAGAAAAGAGGTAATGAATCTGACTAAATATCAAAGTACATATTATGAAGGGGGATATCCACCTGAGTGGGAAGGTGTGTGTACCGATGTAATCTGGAGGGCATTAAAGAATGCAGGTTATGACTTGAAAAGAAACATGGATAAGGATATTCTTAAGCGTACAGAGGATTATATCAACGGGGTTAAAATACCTGATCCCAATATAGATTTCAGGCGTGTAAGAAATCAATTAGTTTTTTTTGAAAAGTACGCCGAAAGCCTTACCAGAGAGGTTAAGCCCTATGACAAAAAGAACTTGTACCAATGGCAACCCGGTGATATAGTTGTATTGAACAAAACAGAGCATGTTGCAATTGTGTCGGATAAACGACGGAAGGATGGAGTGCCCTACATCATACATAATGCCAGTACGGTGGCTGTTGAAGAAGAGAATATTCTTGTGAAATGGAGTAAAAGCGGAAGGATAATCGGTCATTTCAGGTTCCCTAAGGAGAAACAGTAATAGATATTTACCAGAAGGAAGGTTTTATATTGGCTATACAGAAGACAAACGTAATGAGAATACTTGATAGTGCACATATTCAGTACAATATATATACATACGATAACAAGGATGGAGCCCTTGATGGAGTGTCTGTAGCAAATAAAATAGGACAGCCTGTGGAAAGGGTTTACAAAACACTTGTGACAAGAGGCGCAAGTAAGAACTTTTTTATTTTTGTTATTCCTGTAAGCAAGGAATTGAATCTGAAGGCGGCAGCAAAATCGGTTGGAGAAAAATCCATTGAGATGATCAGGATGGATGAAATAAACAAGGTAACCGGTTATATCAGAGGAGGCTGCTCTCCCATTGGAATGAAAAAAGACTATCAGACTGTTATTGACAGTTCTTGTGTAAACATAGACACCATTATTTTCAGCGCAGGTAAAATCGGTTTCCAGGTTGAGATAAGGCCAAAGGAACTGATTGATTTTATTAAAGCCGACACTGCCCACATAATAGAATAAATAGATCGGTGATCGATGTTGACAATACTTGGTAATTTGTACTAATATAAAGTATAGTCTTAACGCCCAAATTATTAAGGACATTGTTTAATATTTTAATCCAGAGGACAATATTACAAAATTCATTTTAGGAGAATTTTATGGATGATAATACAATGATAGCAATAGCTGTCGTAATATTTGGAAGTTTAACTTTTCTTTATATATCAATGCAGGAGATTTTCAAGTTCAGGCTTAAAAAAGAGCAGATAAAAGCAGATGCCATGGTTAAAGCCGAAGAAATAAAGGCAAAGAATCAACTCGATATTGAGGCCTTGATACAAAAAGACAGCGTAATCAAAAACAGCAATTTTAGTAATGCTAATTTAGCAGAAAATGATGACGAATATCTGAATGAGAGAAGGAACAGGCTTGACGAGATGGCATGATTATATTAATCTTTCCGTTAGTTGGTGTTCTGCCCGTTCCAAGAATAGAGAACTATATTATATACTTTATTTCTCCGTTCTCAAATATTTCTGAGATTTCTCTCTGAAAAAAATCTTTGATCTGAGCTATAGTTTCCTTAGGATAAACATATTTTCCGTAACCGAATTGTCCGTACTTGAACCGCCTTTTTTCATTTTCCATGTCGAGGGTAGTTTGAGGAAATATTTCGGTTATTTTGTTTTTTGCCTTAGTGGTATATCTGTGGGATATAACTTCAAAGGCTACAGGCCTTGAGGCCGAAATTGAATAAGCCTTACGCAATGTTAATAGCAGTTCTTTATATTCTTTTTCCCAACCGGAATAAATGAAAACAGGAGCAATAATGAAACCTGTAGGATATCCGGCAGAGTAGAGCTTTGCACTTGACTCTATTCGTTTTTTTGCCGAAGCTGTTCTGTGTTCATAGGCTTCTATAATGGACTCTGTATTAAGACTAAAGCGTATCTCAGTATGATTGTTATGTTCAAGCTCAAGCAGGTCGTCAATATCAGAATACTTCGTAACAAACCTGAAACGTGCGTTCTCCTGAGCTGCAAAATAGGTGATGGACCGCTTAAGTGCGCCAGTGTACGGCTCAACGGGAACTGGGTCAGAGGTGGCTGAACCTTCAAAAATAGTCTCTTCAGGGAGTCGTTCTGTAATATATTTATCTGTTTGCTGAAAAATTTCGTCAAGATTCACATGAACTCTTATAAAGGGTTTATCTCCCAATTGAGTATTCAGATAGCAGTATTCACATTGCCCGATGCAGCCGCTCACAAGGGGAAGCTGATAGTGGGCAGAAGGTTTGCAGCTCTGAAAGCTTAAGCTTTTTTTTACACCAACCACCAGAGTGGACTTACCGCTTTTATATAAAGCTTCAGGTGTATCACCCGGTATGTTGCTTTTTATTTTGTTTAGGGAACTTTCTATTATGGGAAGATTATCCTCCTTAAACTTGGAATAAAGCTGCTTACCAAGCGGATAATTCAATGCTCCTGTTTCAAAGATAACTCTCTGCGGTACAAACATATAAACCTCACATTAGTGTATTGTGATATGTTAGTTTGCACTATGAAACTATTTTTAATAACAGGAAATAAGTGGTAGGGAATTAGTTTTTACGTTGGCTCCTGACTTCTGGTCCTACTTCCACCCATCAGTGTATTCTTCAGAAAGATCGTCAGCTTTCGGAAGCTTATACTTCCTTGAACCAGTAATTACTTTTTCTGAAAAAAGATAGGCGCAAATCAATGAGGTTATTGGTATTGTTACCAAAATACCAAAGCTTCCTACCAGTGATTGAAGGATCTCCACAACAATCATTTCCTTATTCATAAGTTCTAAAATTGAACTGTTATATGAAACCAGCAATAAGACCACAGACAGTGAACTTCCAATATAGGCAAGGATCAGGGTGTTTGCCATAGTGCCCATAATGTCTCTGCCGATAGCCATTCCGGACTTTATAATCAGACTGAAGGGTGTGAATTCAAGCTTGTCTTTCAACTCAGCCAGGGCTGCAGCTATGGACATGGCTACATCCATTATCGCACCAATAGCTCCGATAAGTATGGAAGCAAATATGATTGCTCTTAGATCAATTGGATTAGTGGGATTAACCCTTATGACATAAAGTGATTCTTCACTGACAAGGCCGGTAAGTTTCAAAATCTTGTCCATAATAAGGGTGAGAAAACCGGACACAAGTATTCCCACAAGACAGCCAATGCCTGCAGAAAGGCTCTTCTTGTTTGCACCGTATATAATAAGTAAAGACATTGTTATTATAAAAATACAGGTTATTATTGACCAGAAATATATATTAAAGCCTTGAAGAACGGAAGGAATGAACACTGCAAAAATTGCAGTACATGTAAAAGCAAGAGAGACGATGGTATTAAAGCCTTTAAAACGTCCAAATAAAACTAGAAATATGAGAAAGGCAATTCCCATAATAATAAGAGAATCAGTTCTCAGGTATTCGCCTAAAACCCATTCATCCTCTGAATTCTCATTATCCAGCCGGTAAAGTATTATTTTGTCACCGGGTTCCACTTCCTTAAGAGCTGTTCCTGTGAAAGGGTCGACAGTTTGAAGTGCTGCTACCTCGGTACTCTTTTTTACTCCGGATAATATTTCTGCAGTAAAAATAATATTCTTACCTGTTTCAGGGGTTTCTCCGCCTAAATCATACTCAACGGGTTTAATACTGACTATTTTTATAACCTGAGCTTTTTCAGCATTAACGCCTTCTGCACCACTTAAAATATTAAGGTTTTTTGTAGTAATTCTGTTACCTGCTATCAACAAAATTACCGATATAAAGATGGTTGATAAATAAACTAATGTTTCTCTATTTAATAGTGATTTTAACTTGACTGACATAGCTCCTCCGATTACAGAATAATCCACTTCACTACATAATAATAGCATATGAAAATTTACGGTACAATAACAACGGAGGAGAATAAATCAAATCTGGTAATCGGAATAGTCAGTATTACGTAATTCGGAAGGACTTAATCCGTACAACTTTTTAAACTGCTTCATAAAATAATTTATATCACGATAGCCTATCTGATAACCTATTTCATAGGTTTTTAGATTTGTACTTTTAATGAGATATTCTGCACGTGTCAGCTTAACCATGGTAACATAATCATTAAAATGAATACCTGTTTTGGCGGGGAACGAATTGCTCAAATATGTATTGTTAATGAAGAATTTTTCGGCGATTACTTTTAGTTTCAGATCATTTTCAGGATTATTCAGTATGAAATCGCAGATGTTACGAATATTTTCGTCCTGTGTATCCGGCTGAAATTTAATAATGAACCGGATTAAATGATCTATTTTTCTCAGGTAAAACTCTTTAAAGGTATCCGTTTTACCCTCATGTAAAAAATCCACTTCTTCGAAATAATTGATTCCAATAAAATTACTAAGCCATTTGAATTCTTCATAAACTGCTTTTATAAGATTGTGATATAGCTTTTTAATAATAATATCTGCCTTAATAATGTTATCAGATAAGGCCAGGTATAGATTATCAACCGTAAGGCTGAACAATTGAACAGCAGAAAAATCCTTGCTTTTAATATAGTAAAAAATATTCTTTTCCTCAGCGGTAGGGTATACCCAGTCATTGTTATTTGAATTCAAGCCGGAGCGTAATCTATGGTTCTGATTTTCGTTTAAAAAGCTGAAAGCTCTATGCAAAACCTGAAGCAGGCTTTCTTCAGACGCAGGTTTTACAAGGTAATCGAAAGCCCCAAGTACTATTCCTTGCCTGGCATAATTAAATTCACTGTATTCACTGATAATAACCACACATGAGCATAAGTTATCTTTCTTTATTTCTCTTAAGAGCTGAAGCCCGTCGATTATTGGCATTCTAATGTCAGTCAAAACAAGGTCATATTTGTTCTTTTTAAGTAAATCAATTGCCTGGCTGCCATTATTGGCTTTTCCAGCAATTTCGAAACCCGATATCTCACCCCATACTTTCAAACGCTCCATTTCCAAAATAAAAATATCCCGGTCGTCAACAATTAAAGTTTTATACATATTATCTCCCATCTACACGCACCAGCGCGTACACAAATAGTAATGAAAAGACTATTTTAATATATTATCTTGACTTATGGTAAAGAATACACATGCACCTTTTCCAACCTCACCAGTAATCCAGACTCTTCCTCCGAATTTTTCAATAATTTTTTTAACGATTGCAAGACCTACTCCGCTGCCTTCAAAATCATTTATTGAATGCATACGCTGGAACATACCGAAAAGATTTTCCGAAAACTTCATATCAAAACCAACACCGTTATCCTTTATGTAAAAACAATTCTCATTATTTTCAAAGATGTAGCCTACCGAAATTACTCCAACGTTCACATTTCTGGTGAATTTTAAGGAATTTGAAATTATATTTGTTATTACCTGCTTCATTAATACTTTATCAGCTAAAATAAAGGGTATATTGTCTTCAATCTTTAAAATTATCTGCTGATTTTTCGAATAACCGATTACAAGCTCATCGAAAACAGCTTTAATCAATTCCTTTAAGTCCAATGCTTCCAGTATGGGGTTAAAATCAGTAAACCTGGTATATTCCAAAAGCTTGTTTATTAAAATTAAAGTATCACCGCATATGTCCCTGATGTTCTGAATAAGCTCGATACCCTCTCTGTTAACGGTATTTTTATAATCCTCAATGAAAATTCTGGCATAGCCGTCAATAGCTCGGACCGGAGCCTTAATTTCATGTGAAATGGTATAATTGAAAGCATGCAGCTCATTATTTGATATTTGAAGCTTGTTCGCCATTTCCTGAAAGTCTATAGTATTCGGATTTTTAAAATCTGTTATTTTATTATTTATAGCAATCACTCCAAAACGATTAATTTTCAAGGGTAACAATTTATAACATACTATAAATATATGTAAAGTATACAATTTTTTACTAGGGTTTGTCAATTATAAAACATACTAAAAATATTTGTTTTATAAGTATAATGGTATGTTGCTTAGTAAAGTCAACTTTCAAATGATAATACATAAATATAAACCACTTAAATTCTAAATTTAGTCTTGTTGGCAGTTAAAAATGGAAAATTTATAATATAATTGACAAATTGTCTGACCCGGAGGTTAGTTTGAAAGACTTCGCTAATGCTCGTCTTCCAAACTAACCTATGAATTTATGGCCGCGCGACATATTCAAAGTATCTATAGTACTTGATTGAAATAATGAGTTTGAGCGAATACTTTGAAAGCGCACATGGCCAATTAACCTCCTTTATTCGCCTGATAGCGGATATGGGAGCAGACAAATTTCATTACTATTTGTGGCCGCTATTACGGCTCATGGAGGTTAATATGCAGAAAATAAAAGTCTTAATAATTGAAGAGTTTAAATATATAGCAGATTTGAATGTCCTTGAGTTAAAAAGAGGTGGATTTGAGGTTGAAAGTCTGTATGTGTGTAGTGAAGATGCCATGAGGCAGGCTTTAGGCCTTAGCAGGTTTGATATTATCCTATCTGATAATTCAACACCTCATTTTAATGCAATTCAAGCTTTGTTTACACGGAATGAACTGGCTCCAAAAACACCGTTCATCATAGTTTCCGAGGATGTATCTCCTGAAACTATAAAGTTTGCCATGAAAAACAGCTGTTGTGCATACTTGCTTAAGGAAAACCTTCATCAATTGGCCATCCTTGTAAAAAATATAGTTAACCGCAACATATAATATGTTTGTAAGTGATCATTAATAATGGAATATGATTTAAACCAGCTTTTGAGTTGAGCTTTCGGTAAATATAAAAAAGGAGAGTTGTTTTATCCACTTTTATGTTGATATGTCCGGTAAAAATAAAGAATGCGAGACAATGAATCTAAATATAGTCTACCAATTATCAAAATTTACTCCATTGTAATGCAAAATACATGAGAATAAAATAAACATATCGGAATAGTATATTTTAACTTGCAGCGTGAAGGGCGAGTAGATATGATTATCCCACAATACTCATTATTATTATTGGTACCGTAATCGGTAAAGTAATCGAGTGGCAAAGACGGAATTGATTAAGAGGATTGATTCTGCCTTATTAATAAAATCTATTTAAAAGGAGAATAAAATTTATGGCTAGATTATTTACTTCAGAATCAGTAACGGAAGGACATCCGGATAAAATATGCGATCAGATATCAGATGCAATACTGGATGCATTAATAGAGCAGGATCCATATTCAAGAGTAGCTGCTGAAACAACAGTCGCAACAGGATTGGCTTTAGTAGTAGGTGAAATATCAACTAATGCATATGTTGATATACCAAAAATTATAAGAAATACGATCAGAGAAATAGGTTATACAAAAAATGCAGATGGCTTTGAGGCTGATTCAATTGCGGTTTTGACTTCAATTGATGAACAGTCGGCCGATATCGCACTTGGTGTTGACAAGGCTTATGAGTCAAAGGTCAGTAACTCAAATGAAGACTTTGGTACAGGTGCAGGAGATCAGGGTATGATGTTCGGGTACGCAACCAACGAAACACCTGAATATCTTCCCATAACAATTTCATATGCTCACCGTCTGACCAGAAGGCTGACAGAAGTAAGAAAAAACGGTACTCTGGACTATTTGAGGCCTGACGGAAAATCTCAGGTGACTGTTGAATTCGATGACAAGGGTATTGCTAAAAGAATAGATACAGTTGTTATTTCAACACAGCATAGTGAAGAGGTAACATTGCAGCAGATCAGAGAAGACATTATCAAATATGTAATTAAGGAAGTAATACCAGCTGATTTACTTGATGACCAAACCAAGTATTTTGTCAATCCTACCGGAAGATTCGTTATTGGAGGACCTCAGGGTGATGCAGGTCTGACAGGAAGAAAAATAATTGTTGATACATATGGCGGTGTTGGAAGACATGGCGGCGGAGCCTTTTCAGGAAAGGACCCTACAAAGGTTGACAGATCAGCAGCCTATGCTGCCAGATGGGTAGCTAAAAACCTTGTAGCTGCCGGCGTTGCAGACAAACTGGAAATCGAAGTTGCATACGCAATAGGAGTTGCCAGACCTGTTTCCATCTCAGTTGACACCTTCGGCACAGGTAAGCTTTCAGATGAGAAAATCGTTGACATAATCGGTAAGGAATTTGATTTAAGGCCTGCAGCGATAATTGATGCTCTGGACTTAAGGAAGCCGATTTACAAGCAAACAGCAGCATACGGCCATTTCGGAAGAACTGATATTGATCTTCCCTGGGAAAGACTAGACAAAGTCGAAGCTATCAAAAAGTACTTATAAGGAGAACAGCATCCATGGCAATGGAATTATCAAATAGAAATAAAGCCCAGCTGACTCTGAAAGAGGTAATAGAAAAATATAGCGATGTATCTCCCTTTGCAATAATTAAAGCCGACGTACAACGCAGAACAGTGGTTTACAGTGAGAAAGCATTGGAAGCAGCCGATAAGAACATTCATCAGGTTCAGGCCAGAGGAATTTTTGGTTCGGTTGGAGAAAAGCACGACTATATGCCGGTATCTTTAATCCTGAGAGATGGACTTTCAATACTTACCGGCCCTGTTCCCACTTTAAGAAATGATCCTTATGTGGTGGATGTAGTAGATG
>JAEYNI010000317.1 GCA_023412635.1 Bacillota bacterium | reverse complement strand
TTATCTCCTTTTCCTGTGGTGCTCTAGTTCTTATATCAGGTGTTTTACTTTTCAAAATACATGTTTCCATATCCGCAATTTTAATGTTGATACCTGTAACACTTATAGCAAACATCGGCTACGTTTTTTTAAGTTTCTTCATTGCGAACCTTAGCCGTAATGAAAGTCAGGTCAGCATGGTATCGAACCTTCTGATTCTTCCTCTGATGTTCTGCAGCAATGCCTTCTATTCACTAGAAAATGCTCCTTCTTTTATACTTGCCATAAGCAGATTTAATCCTTTTCAGTGGTTTATATCAGGTTTGAGAAGCGCACTGCTTTCAGATGTATCAGGGTTCCTCTCAAGTTCAGGTCTGCTATTGCTTGTTGTCGCAGCAGCAATGGTACTGGCAGTACGTACCTTCAAATTTTCGGACTAATTCTTTGAGTTTCCTAATATAGTGTAAAAACATTACTTATCTCATCATGGGTCTCTTAAAATTTATCAGTATAATGCTCATTTACAAAATTAAAAATGAACTGACCTTAAGAATTTCTCTTAAGATTCAGTTCATTTACTAACCATACTAATATGTTATTGTCGGAACTTATTTTTTAAATGGGTTTCTGCTCTTACCATTACCCGGCATTAACAGAAAACCCTACAAGCAAACTTTCTGTTTCGTGTCTCCTTCAATTTTTCCAATACCATAACCATAACAGAAGGACTGGTACATGCTTGTAACTATAAGAGAGCTCAAACAATTTCTTTCTTCTTCACTCAATCCAAAATCCATTGTTCTCATAAAATTCTTTGTCTTCTCTTTAGCAATAAGCTTTATGGCTTCTCTTGTTCCTGCAAGATCTTTTTCAAGCTTTTCTTTACCCTGATGGAGATATTCCTTTATAACAGCCTCAAACTTTTCTGAGGGTGTGGCATTTTGTAATTCTTCCATTTTAGCCTCCTAGTAATGACCTGCCGGTATTTGAATGAAAATAATTTCATTCTTACCAGCGTGATATTACTAAGTGTTACCACATTTGTATTATATATACATGAGCAAGATAAATATGCGTTAAATCCTTTATGACTCCTACTGGAGCTTACTGAACTTACGGACTATCAGTTTCCTGCACCAGATTTGATTTTATTATTTTCTTGACACCCTTTTCAAATTTAGTTCTGGCCAGCATTACCTGGTGTGAGCATCCCAGGCACTTTATTCTAAAGTCTGCACCTGTTCTGATTACTTCCCACTGCTTACTTCCACAGGGGTGCTGTTTTTTCATCTCAACAATATCTCCTACTGCAAATCTATCTGCCATGCTGTTCCTCCCTTATTATGGCGGTCCGGTCATAAAACTCAAGACCTGTTTTTTCAAATGCCTCTTTAATCTTAATTCGTATCCTTCTCTCAACAGCCCACTGTTCGTTTGGATATGTCCGTGCAGTAATTCTCATATTTATACTTTGCTTGCCCAATTCGGTAATACCCAGAATTTTAGGTTCTTCAGTAAATATTGAGAATTCCTCCTTTACTTCATCGCAAATCTTTCGGGCTATTTCATATACTTTTTCCAGACTTGTAGAATAGGCTACAGGTACATCAACTATAACCATCCTGTTATCTCTTGTATGGTTGGTGACCCTTTTAATCTCGCCATTCGGAATAATATACAAGTCTCCATTAAAATTTTTCAGTCTGGTAACACGTAGCTCCATTTGCTCTACTGTTCCCGTCATTGTATCAATAGTAATAAGATCACCTACAGCAAACTGATCCTCCAACAGTATAAAAAAGCCCGAAAGTGTATCCTTTATAAGACTTTGGGCCCCAAGACCAATGGCAACACCGCCTATTCCCGCAGCGGCAAGTACTGACTTTAAGTTTAAAACATCCGATAGTATCATCAGAATGGCCCAAATGTATACAGCATACTTAAAAACGCTGGCTATTAAAGTAGCCATTGTGTCCAGCTTCTTTTCGCTCATTTTGAACTTTAATTTTTTTCTTTTTTCAAAAAGCTTTTTAATAAGTATCATACCAATCCTGGCTATCAGGAAAGCGACTAATATAATAAGAATAATTTTGCCAATCTTAAAAACCGGGCTATAAAAACCTCCTAGAAACTCCTTTAGATAAGTATCCAGTTCTGCGAGTACTTTAAAATCCTTCATATTTTACCTTCCGTCTATTAAAGCATTATATTCCAGTATATTTTTAGTATATTTTAACATACAGCAACAAGCCTTTCAAAGAGCTTCAAATGAAATTTGTCTTTTCTCCACAAGTTTTCCGGATGCCATTGGACTCCTAAAGCAAACTTCTTATTCTCATTACTTATAGCCTCTATTATCCCATCCTCAGAAGAAGCATTTATAATAAATCCCGGGGCGACCTCTCTGACAGCCTGATGGTGAAAAGAATTAACCTTGAGACTTTCTCTCCTGAAAACTCCATGTAAACAGGTATTATTAATTATCCCGATACTATGTATCTGATGCCACCTTGGAGCCATTTGACTATGCTGGATAAGTCTATTATCAGAATTATTCTCCGCATAAATGTCCTGAAAAATACTTCCACCGGCAGCTATATTCAAAACCTGTATTCCTCTGCATATGCCAAGCAGGGGTTTATTCACAGACAGAGCCTGTTGTACCAGAAACA
>JAEYNI010000299.1 GCA_023412635.1 Bacillota bacterium | reverse complement strand
TATGAAAAGGAGTAATTGTTATGACATTAAATGATCAGTGGAGAGAGATAGCGGATAAGGAAAGAACTCCACAGGAAAATGAAACCTTTTGGAAAGAATATTTCTTAAAAGAAAAAGACAACTATGCATATATATTGGCGAATAACCTCAAAAATGTAAAGGGTCAGCTTTCAGAGGTTGCAAATTCATTTAATATGGATTCTGTTACCTTTATAGGCTTTCTGGATGGCATTAATACCAGTCTTGTAAATGAAGTTGATCTGGATACCCTTGAGGAATCAAGCATAATTGATATTGAAATAGATTATGACAAGCTTTATTTTAATATGCTGGATGCCAAGGCTGACTGGCTTTATAATTTGCCCGAATGGGAAGATATTCTTCCAGAGGAAAGAAGGAAAGAAATTACAAAGGAATTCCGTACCTCACGAATGGCTGTAAGCAACAAAGTAGGGAGAAATGATCCCTGCCCTTGCGGAAGCGGAAAGAAATATAAGAAGTGCTGCGGTAAGGAATAGTATACGAAATCAAATTATATAATACACAAAAGTGAGTTGATTTTGCAGTGCATTTTCAGCTCACTTTTTTATGTTTAAGTAAAAATCAGATTAGCTATACTTTAGTATAATAAATAAATTTATACCACGTATATTATAAATATTGCAGTAATATTAATAATACTGTCATAGGTTATTATAACTATGATGATTTTTTAACAAGTTAAACTTGCGTCACCAACAGAAATATTATACAATTGGGGTATCTTTTTGACATAAATTGAGTTAATCTAAATCAGATATTTCATTTAGTCGTTTGGAGGAAGACATTATGGAACAGAAATTAAATTCTTATGTAGAAAAAATGGTAAGCTATATAGATGATGTAAATAAAATCGATGCAGAATACTTCAGCAAGTATAGTGTTAAAAAAGGTCTCAGGAACAGCGACGGCTCAGGAGTCTTGGTTGGACTTACCGAAATAGGTGAGGTACATGGTTATGTCATATATGAAGGTGAGAGAAAGGAAGACGAGGGCCGCCTTATTTACAGGGGTATAGACGTGGTTGATCTTGTAAAAGGGTTTCAGAGGGAACAAAGATTCGGTTTTGAAGAGGTTTGCTATCTGCTGATGTTTGGGAAATTACCGAATAAAGAGCAGCTTGATGAATTCAATCAGCTACTGGGAGGCTTAAGAGCACTTCCCAATGGCTTTACTGAAGATATGATCCTCAAGGCTCCAAGTTCCGATATCATGAACAAGTTGGCGAGAAGCGTTCTGGTGTCATATTCCTATGATAAGGACCCCGACAGCATTGACCCGAAAAATCTTCTAAGACAAAGCATTGAGCTTATAGCCCGTTTTCCTACTATGGCTGCTTACGGTTTTCAGGCAAAGTCTCATTATTATGGAGGCCAGAGCCTATATATTCATACACCGAAACCTGAACTGTCCACTGCTGAGAATATACTATATATGATCAGACCTGATAACAAATATACTAAAACTGAGGCTGAAATCCTTGACCTTGCCCTTGTACTTCATGCTGAACATGGCGGAGGCAATAACTCAACATTTGCCGCAAGAGTTGTGTCTTCAACCGAGACTGACACATATTCGGCAATCGCGGCCGCAGTTGGCTCCTTGAAAGGCCCAAAGCATGGCGGTGCCAATATCAAGGCTATGGAGATGCTGGAGAATATCAAAGAAAATGTATCAGATTGGGCCGATGATGATGAAGTAAAAACCTACCTCACCAGAATGATGAATAAGGAAGTATTTGATAAAGCCGGACTTATTTATGGTTTGGGCCATGCAGTGTACACTTTGTCAGACCCCAGAACAATACTTCTTAAGGAGAAGGCGCACCAGCTTGCAATAGAAAAAGGCCGTGAAAAAGAGTTCCTGTTATATGATGCAGTAGAGAGAATAGGGCCTGAAGTGTTCGCAGAGAAGAAGGGTACTTCAAAAAATATTTGTGCAAACGTAGATCTCTATTCTGGCTTTGTATATGATGCACTGGGAATTCCAACAGAACTGTTTACTCCACTGTTTGCAGTTGCAAGAATCGTTGGCTGGTGTGCTCACAGAATAGAGGAAGTGGTGTGTATGCAAAAGATTATCAGACCTGCATACAAGAGCATTACAAGACCTCAATCTTTTGTTCCCTTAGAGGAGAGGTAATGAAAAATAAAGTATAGATATTATTAACCACTAAAACAGACATTTGTTCAAATATGTCTGTTTTTTATTAGACATATATATAAAACTGCTGTATCATGATGTGTATGGTGTGCCAATAAAATCAAAATATTCTAAATTTTACTTAAGGGTACATGTAGAAATAATTGCTTAAGTAACCAAATTAGTTCTAATTAAAGGGGAGAAGATATGAGGTTTTTTGAAGTACTGTTATGTTTAGTGTGTGTTTATTTAGTTCTCATAGTATTTTTTCAAAAGCTCATGCCTGACAGGTTCAGAATTGCTGCTGTTCCCGCTGCTTTATTAGTGCTCGCTGCGCAGTTGATAATTGAGGGTTACAGATGGCAGCTCTTTATCGTTTACTTATTTCTGATATTGTTTAGCATTATATTGGTAATACAATATGCCAGACCTGAGATTACAATATGGAAACCAATTAAGTACATTCTGCTTTCTATAACAGCAATTTGTTTTTCTTCGTCGGTCATATTAGCTATCTTATTACCTGTGGTTAATTTTGATGAACCTAATGGACCTTATTCCGTGGGTTGCGAAACTTTTCACTTTATTGATAGTGATAGATTTGAACCCTTGACTGAAGACAAATCTGATAAAAGAGAATTGATGGCCACAATATATTACCCCGCGAATATAAATGACAACTCAGAAAGAAGAACATTTTTTCCAAAGGGAGAAGACGCATTTGAAAAAACTATAGCTCAATATGCCAGCGATTTAAAATCCCCCAAATTTATTATTGGATACTGGAAGTATTTTAAGAGTAATTCTTTCGTTAAAGCCGATATAGCAGTAGGCACAAACTCTTATCCGGTAATTATCCTTTGCCATGGTATGGGGGTGGGTGGAGTATTACATACCTTACAGGCAGAAAACCTTGCTAGTAATGGATTTATTGTAGTTGTTCCCGATCATACCTACTCAACCTCTGCTACTGTATTTCCTGATGGAAGGGTAACCGGACTAAAGACAACTGAAAATCTGCAAAATATGAGGGTTATGTATGATACTGTTGGAAAGTTATGGGTTGAAGATATTGAGTTCTTAATAAGGCAACTCGATAGGTTGAATTCTGCCACTGAAAAAAGTAAATTCAATGGAGCCATAGACACTGGAAACATTGGTATAGCAGGTCACTCCTTTGGAGGGACAGCTGCATTTAACTCACTTTTATTGAGTTCAAGAGTAAAAGCTGCTTTTTCAATGGATGGAACCTTGTACCCTCTAAAAGAAGTTGCTGAATTTGAAAAACCATTTATGTTTATTACTGCAGAAGATTACTATAAGAAAATAGAACTCTTTAGAAAAAAAGATGTAACTCAAGAAGATATACAAGAGGCGAAACTTTCGGAGGAGCAATATAATTTGTTAAAGCCGGTATTAACTACTCAAAATAGTATAATTGATGCCCTGGTGAAGAAAAAGAGTGTGTTTTGTATTGAACAGGCAGGACATTTTAATTTCACTGATCTTCAGTTGTTCTCAAGCCTTGTTCAATATACTGGTATGACTGGAAAAATAAATGGTCACAGGGGATCAGAAATTGTAAATGCATATCTGTTGGACTTTTTCAATTATAACTTAAAGGGCAAAGGCGGAGAACTATTGAAGGGTCCATCAAAACAATTTCCGGAAGTCCAATTCGTAAGAACTATTGAGCATTAGCCTCGTATACCATTATTCTGCACACGCTCAACACTTTACCGTCAATTTTCTCATAACTATATAATTCCAGTCATACTTAAGAAAACAATAAGTAACAGTACAGGCGTAACAAATTTAAGCAGGAAAAGATATAGTTTTATTAGCCCGACATTATTCAGAGTTCCCTTGTTTGATAACTCCTCCCTAATATCATTCTTGTTTAGAAAGTAACCTGTAAAAACAGTTATAAGCAAGCCGCCCAAAGGCAAAAGAATATTTGAGGACACATTGTCAAAGAAATCAAAGAAGGTTTGTCCAAGTATTTTAAAGTTGCTCAACAGACTTGTACTGTTTGCTGACAGAGCAGATGGAACTCCGAAAAGCATAACAACGACAGCGGTAATAATAACTGCTTTTCGTCTGGACAGCTTTTTTTCTTCAATAATAAAAGTTATAACAACTTCAAATATTGACATCATTGCAGTAGTAGCTGCGATAGCGGTTAATACAAAAAACAGCACTACAAGCAGTCCTCCTAAAGGTATTTTTGAAAATACGAGGGGTATGGTCATAAACAGCAGACCCGGGCCTTGCTCGGGTTTCATACCAAATGAGAATACTGCCGGAAAGATTGCGATTCCGGCAAGAAGTGAAACTATGGTATCCGATAGTGCTACTTTACCTGAGGTGGCAAACAAATTATTGTCTGCAGTAAAATAACTTCCATAGGTAATTATTGTTCCCATGCCAAGAGAAAGCTTGAAGAAGGATAGCCCCAAAGCCATTAGGACAGCCTCCTTTGTCACACTTGCGAAGTCTATTTTAAAAAGAAATTTCATCCCGTCCATTGCTCCAGGCAGAAACAATGCCCGGACATCACAAATAATTATCAGAATAAGCAGAACCGGCATCAGAAGCTTTGTAATTCTTTCAATACCTTTCTTCACTCCGAAGAGTAGTATGGTTGACACTACAATAATGGCTATAATTTGCCATATTACAGGGGGAAGAGGTCCCGTGACAGTTTCACTGAATAAACTTTCCATCTTATCCATTGATGTATTGCTGAAGGTTCCTGAAAGAGCTTTGAAAATATAAGAATAAACCCATCCTGCAACTGCACTGTAAAAGAACAGAATAAAGAATGCTGATATTATTCCCATATATCCTATGGTCTTCCAAAACGGATTTTTTGAAAGCATCTTAAAGGCACCTATTGGATTTTTCCTTGTTTTTCTTCCAACCAACAATTCACTTACCATTACTGGCAAAGCTACAAATAAACCGCATAACAAATATATGATAAGGAAAGCTCCGCCACCATACTTTCCGGTCATATACGGAAACTTCCATATGTTCCCCAAACCTACAGTAGAACTCAGAGTCGCAAAAAATACGGCTAAACCTGTTGAAAACCGTTCACGTTCAATAGAAATTTTTCGTTCCTTCATAATAACCTCCAAAAATCAAACCATTTTTCAAACAATAGATTTACCCGAATATTTGCTTTAGTACCAATATTAATGTTAATATTTTTAGCAGAATAGTAATTATCATACTAAAAACTTAAAACAAATATACGATTAGATAATAAAATGGGGGGTATAACAAAAATAACAGAAATTTTTGTAATCTATACAGTAGACAATCTGCTTAAAATCAAATATCATATTAAATGTTTTAAGGTTTAAATAAAAACAATTTAATCTTCAAATATTGCAATGGCGCTTATGGGAGATTTCAAATTATATATTACTTATCAACATCAACAGTTATATTGCTTTTGGAGGGCAAATTTATGAGAAGAACAAAAATTATATGTACGCTCGGACCTGCTTCTGACGATGAGAACATCCTTAGAAATATGATGCTTGGAGGTATGAACGTAGCTAGAATGAATTTTTCGCATGGAACCCATGAACAGCAGAAAAAAAGAGCCGACTTATTCAAGAAAATACGAAACGAATTAAAACTCCCAATTCCTTTACTGCTTGATACAAAGGGACCTGAAATCAGGACAGGTGACTTTAAGGAAGGTCAGGTTACATTAAAAGAAAGCAATCAATTTATCTTAGTTAATAAAGATATTGTTGGAGATGAAAACTGTTGTTCTATTACCTATAAGGAATTATACAGGGATGTATCAAGAGGCAGCAGGATACTTATAAACGACGGTCTTGTGGAACTTGAAGTTTTTGAGATTAAAAATAAGGATATTTACTGTATTGTTAAAAACGGCGGTGTTGTAGGAAACCGTAAGGGAATAAATGTTCCAGGAGCTGACATCCGACTGCCTTCTTTAACAAGCCAGGACATTGCCGATATAAAATTCGGAATAGAGAATGATTTTGACATAATTGCGGCTTCCTTTGTAAGAAAGGCCTCCGATGTAGTTGAGATCAGAAAGGTACTGGAAAAGAATGGAGGCAGTGATATACTGGTTATATCAAAAATTGAAAACAGAGAAGGAATCAGGAACTTTGATGAGATACTTAAGGTATCAGACGGAATAATGGTTGCCAGAGGAGATCTCGGTGTTGAAATCCCTGTTGAAGAAGTACCTATTGTTCAAAAGAACATAATAGAGAAGTGCTACAGAAATGGAAAACCTGTTATAACCGCAACGCAAATGCTTGACTCCATGATACGAAATCCAAGACCGACCCGCGCCGAAGCTAGTGATGTTGCAAATGCCATTTATGACGGGACAAGCGGTGTTATGCTTTCTGGAGAGACTGCAGCTGGTAAATATCCCTTGGAGACCATTGCAGTAATGGCCAAAATAGCTGAAAAGGCAGAAAGCTCAATGGACTACTGGAAAAGATTTACCACACAGCAGACTGAATTCAATACAAGTGTAACAAATGCTATCAGCCATGCTACCTGTACAACAGCTCTTGACCTGAAAGCAGCAGCAATTATATCTGTTACCCAGTCAGGTCACACTGCCAGAATGATTTCAAGATTCCGTCCTGCATGTCCAATAATAGCGACGACGGTAAATCCAAAGGTTCAGAGGCAGCTTAACCTTTCCTGGGGAGTTTTACCCTTCCTTGTTCCGGTTGCCAATACTACAGATGAGATGTTTGATATGGGTATTGAAAAAGCTCTGGAATCGGGTCTGGTCAAAAACGGCGAACTAGCTGTAATAACTGCCGGAGTACCTGCTGGAATCAGTGGTACTACAAATACATTAAAAGTTCATATAGTGGGTAGAGTATTAGTGCAGGGAGTCGGAATAGGAGACATATCCGTTACAGGCGAATTGTGTGTAGTACAAACTGAAAAAGAGGCGCTTGATAAATTTCTCGATGGAAATATTCTGGTTGCTCCTTTTACAAATAATGAAATGCTCCCAATAATAAAAAGAGCCTCAGCAATTATTGTTGAGGAAGGCGGTCTGGCTTGTCATGCGGCAACTGTTGGCCTGGCTCTGGATATTCCTGTAATTGTGGGAGCCGATAATGCAACAAGAATACTAAAAACAGGATCTGTAGTTACAGTTGATTCTGAAAGAGGTCTTGTACTAAGGTGTGATTGATAATTTAATCAAAAAGTTTTTTATATAAAGATTCTAAACAAGAAATTTTATATAAGAAAATATTAATTGATTTTTTAACAGGCATACTACTTAAGTTTATTATTTAAATGAGAGGATAAATATGGTTAAAACATTACCACTATTACCTTTAAGAGGATTGACGGTATTTCCGTTTATGACCCTGTACTTTGATGTGGGAAGAGAGAAGTCCATAAAAGCTCTTGAAGAAGCCATGATAAACGATCAGTTGATTTTCCTGGTCGCTCAGAAGGATGCCTCTACCGACTCGCCAGGGGAAGAGGATATTTATAATATAGGCACAATTTCAAAGGTTAAGCAGCTGCTTAAGCTCCAGGGTGATACCATCAGGGTGCTTGTAGAGGGTATCAGCAGAGCTGAAATAAAAAACATAATACAGAAGGAACCTTTCTTCGTAGTTGAAGTGGTTGAAGGACATGTGGAGGAAGAGTTCGAACCAAATGAGGTTGAAGCATTAAAAAGACGTTTGGTTTCAGTTTTTGAGGACTATGTAAAATTAAGCGGAAAAGTATCTCCTGATACGGCTCTATCTGTTGCTGAATTGGATAACATCAGTCAAGTATCGGATATTATTGCTAATAATATCCCTCTTAAAGTGGAGCAGAAGCAGGAGATATTGTCTGAATTCCATCCGCTAAGAAGAATCGAACGACTGCTGGCAATAATAAGTCAGGAGACAGAAATACTTGAGATTGAAAAAGACATAAACACAAAAGTCAGAAAACAAATCGATAAGGTACAAAAGGAGTATTACCTCAGAGAACAGATGAAGGCTATTCAAAACGAACTGGGTGACAGAGACGGTATAGCCGGAGAGGTTGAAGAGTATAAAGCAAAAATTGAAAAGGCTGGTCTGCCTGAGGAAGTTGAAAAAAAAGTACTGAAAGAACTTGACAGATTGCTGAAGATGCCATCCGGTTCAGCAGAAGGCAGCGTAATAAGGACATATGTCGATTGGATATTTGA
>JAEYNI010000272.1 GCA_023412635.1 Bacillota bacterium | reverse complement strand
CTGAGCAAATGTAAATGACGTTGATATTATTACAAGTCCCGCCAATAAAATTCCTGCAACTCTTTTCTTCATGTTATAACCTCCTCAATATTTTATAGTATTTGTCGGCTTACAACAAATTAGACTGCTTTATAAAGAAAATTGTTCCAATTAATTTTAAATACATTTTCTTCAATAGTTTTACGATAGGTATGTACATTAAATAACACTAACATAAACCATCAGATATTATTATTTCATTTAAGCCACTGAATAAATGCCGTTTTATCATTTCTGTTATAGCCTGCACGTTCATAAAACCTTAGTGTTGCCTCCTCCTTGGAACCGGTCATCAGCATTATTTTATAGCAATTATGCTTCTGTGCCATATCCCTGGCAAAGTTTAACGCCTCTAGAGCATATCCTCTCTTCCTGAATTCAGCATCTGTAATAACATTTTCAACCAAGGCGTAGGGCCTCTGCCCCTGAGTAAGGTTATTAATTATTATTAAAACACAGGAGGTTACTATCTTATTGTTTACAGTGCCGACAATTATATGATGGTTCGGGTCTTCATGGATACTCTTCCATATGCCTCTAACTCTATCATCAAGATCAGGCATGGGATTGTTATGCAGTTGTGTGTAAAGGCTCAGAAGGCCTTCAAGCTCATGCTTATAAATTTCTCTCACTTGTAATTCAGACATTAATTATCCTCCATAAATTCTTCTGCCTCTTGATTTTACAAATTCATATCATTCAGGCTCTTGTTATAGTAATTTAAATCGGTTCTTTGTTCCCAGCCAAGAGAGCTCCAAAACCCATTTCCCAAATTGTTGGAGCTGAATACTACTAATGCAGCCTTGTTTATCCCTTCTGCCTTAAATGCATAAACTGCAGCCGCCACCAGTTCCTTACCTATTCCGAGTCCTCTGTAATTTGTATCTACGGCTGTGTGGTATATGTAACCTCTTCTGCCGTCATGACCTCTCAGTGTTTCACCGACTATTTTGCCGTCCTCTGTGGCCACAAAATTAGTTGTGGGGTTTCTCTGTAGAAATTTTTCAATACCTTCTCTAGTATCATCAAGGCTCCTCATTCCCATACCTGCCGTATTTGTCCATAGTTTGAACACTGAGTCATAATCATCTATAACCATATTCCGAATTTGCATCGAATACCTCCATATAGTAACTTACATTTACTCGTATTATCTCACTCCATAAGTAAAAAGTATTAAGCTATCAATAAGAAAGCTTTTACTCTTTTTGAAAGCCTTTAAGCCCTAATAGTTTCCTATACATCACAACTGTTACTATCTGTGAAAACGGGTTTGCAAATAAAAGAAGGATTTGATTTGCACATTGGGCAATAAGTCTATGAATTTTATTCTATCATTTTACAAATTAGCTATCAATTACAATATTGGTTAATTTTTAAATATAATATATGCCTTTAACTATATTTTAAGTGTCCATATTTTAGTCAGTTTAATGTTCTCATTTATTTGTAAAACTAATATTGCATTTCTTTTATAAATTAGACTAATTGGAGAAAGGAGCAACCGTATGAGACTAGGAACCAGGATTACCAGAGTCAGAAGGAATGACGACGGAATGATTACTGATGTTATGTTTGAAAACGGTAATACCTGCTCTTTCAATTATGCAGTTTTGATGGCAAAGCAAGGCAACCTGGAGGGTTACAATGTCGTCAGAGGAAAGAATGGCGGAGAATATCTGAGTGCTGATCCAAATAATCCCGACGTTGAGGATTTGGATGATATTCCAAGATTCAGATAACAAATAGGGGGTATGTTCGCCCCCTATTATCCTAATCTATTAAATTAAGTAGTAACTGAGGCTTGATTATATTAATTTCTTAACTATTAAGTAAGCTTATCTTTAATCACATAAGCTTTTTTAGCAATCTTAACTTATTCCCATAGGGGGCATATCGGAGTTTTATGTCAAACAAGGTGGACTTTTTTAATATGCTTTTCTTACGTGTAAAGGTTTCAAAGCTCCATTTTCCGTGATAGCCGCCCATTCCGCTCTCACCTGCCCCTCCGAAGGGCATATTTGGCGAGGCCAGATGAACAATTGTATCATTTACACAGCCTCCCCCAAAGAAAATACTTTTTAGTACCCTGTTTTCCACCTGCTTATTGTTGGTAAAGAGATATAGTGCAAGAGGCTTAGGATGCTTGTTTACCTCATTTATAACCTCAGAAATATCTCTGAATTCAAGTACAGGCATAACAGGCCCGAAAATCTCCTCCTCCATAACAGGATACTCCCATTTTATATCATCTATAATGGTTGGAGCAATTTGAAGGGTTTCAGTGTTTACTTCCCCTCCTTCAACAATCCTGCCGTCTTTCATCAGCTCTCTCAGTCTGTTGAAGTGTCTCTCGTTTATTATCCTTGGAAATTCACTGTTTCTGCTGGGATTCTGACCATAAAATTCTTTAATATACTTTTTCATGGCTTGAATCAGCCCATCCTTGACTTCACTATGAACATAAAGGTAATCAGGAGCTACACAGGTTTGTCCGCTGTTAAGGCATTTTCCCCAGACTATTCTTTTAGCTGCAATTTCAACATTTACTTCCCTGTCTACAATACAGGGGCTCTTACCCCCTAATTCCAGGGTAACAGGCGTCAAATGTCTGGATGCTGCCTCCATGATAATTTTCCCTACATTCACACTTCCGGTAAAAAATATATAATCAAACTTTTCTTTCAACAGCCTCTGGTTTACCTCTGTATCGCCTTCAATGACCGCAACATACTCTTCGTTAAAGCACTCACCTACTATTTTACCTACCAGTTTGCTTGTGTGCACAGAATACTCCGAGGGCTTAATAGTAACACAATTCCCTCCTGCAATAGCACCAAGCAAAGGAGCCATCGTAAGCTGAAAGGGGTAATTCCACGGGGACATTATCAGAACAACACCATGTGGTTCAGTAATTATATAGGATGTTGACTTAAAATGTGCCAGTGGCGTTCTGACCCTCTTTTTCCTACACCAGCCCTTTATATTTCGGATAATATAATCTATTTCTTCAAGAACTATCCCTATTTCTGTCATATAGGATTCAAAGGCCGGTTTGTTCAAATCCCGTTTTAATGCCTCAAATATATACTGCTCATTAGCCTTAATTGTTTGTTTAAGTCGTTTAAGAGCACTGATTCTAAAAGAGACTTCCATTGTTTCTCCTCGCTGGAAATATTCTCTCTGCCTTTTTACAATATCGTTTATTTCGGTCATATAATCCTCCTGATTTTTTTGAGAAGTTGTCGGGCCTGAATTAACCCTGTAATAATTATTAACAAATATTATTATTTTGTAGTATCATTTATGTATAATCTAGTATACTTTTAATATTAGCAAATATCAGGAGGGAAAGCACATGGATTATTTGTGG
>JAEYNI010000263.1 GCA_023412635.1 Bacillota bacterium | reverse complement strand
GAATAATGGCCTCATAATAGTCGTCCTTCAAGTTACTTGTTGCTTTTTCAAAATCAAATGCCGCTGTAATTCCAATGACAGGCTTACCTTTATACATTCAGAAATCACCCCTAAATAAAAATATTTTTATTACCATTACACTAAAAAACGGCTCTCCAACGCGGAAGCGCTCTGGAAAACCGTCTTCAGTAATTTCATGTTCACTTTTATTGTTTTTCAAACATGCTTTTATCAACTCCGCACAAAGGACATACCCAATCCTCCGGAATATCTTCAAAAGCTGTGCCGGGTGCTATCCCACTGTCAGGATCCCCTTCCTCCGGGTCATAAACATAACCGCAAACTGTACATACGTATTTATCCATCTGTTTATCCACTCCTTGTATAAAAGTCTTCAAAATATTAACTATAAACGTCTGATTACATATTTCTATAGTTAATACTATATATATATTCCCACGTTTTATTTAATATAACATCTTTTTTTATAATTTCTTTCCGGTCTGTATGCTTTTTGATGCTTTGAAGCCTTGTATTTGACTAAATTACTGCTTTCGCTCTTGTTTTCTTCTTTGTTTTCGACCGTCTTAATGATGTTATCTTTGATTAATGGTTCCATTTCATTATAAACATAGTTTTCAAGCTTTTCCACTCTGGTGATTAAATCATCATACCTACCCATATAAGTACACCTTCTATTACTCCATCCCCATAGAGTTAATGACTAATACCATTATATGCATGATATAGCAAAGGGGCACTTTTTTTGAGTTTTTTATCTGCGGTTTCTGAATACTATGAGCAATCCGCCAAAAATAAGTATTGCAGGAATCAGATACAATCTTAACATGGTAATTCTTCCAAGTGATATTGCAAAAAATATAAGTGACAAACCACCCAGTATGAATACAGGTATAAGCAGCCCCTTTTCCTTTGAACCGAACAGATAAAGCTCAAACAAGCCAACTGCTACTGCGAGAATAAATCCTGGCCACATGTAAGACCATGCACTAAATATCATGGATATCTGACAGGTTAGACCCATAACCAGTAAAATACCTCCAGGGACAAGTAAACCCGCATCCTGAGTTTTTGCAGTAAAGAATGAGTAGTGGAAAATTAATCCCGGTATTATAAGAAACATTGGCCAGAATCTTGAAAAGAGGAACCCTATATCAAAAATATCAAAGTAAATCTCAAAAATGCCAAAATTCCTTAATAAAAATGCTATACCGATCAGTATTAAAACTAATCCGACAATCATAGTACCATTTCGTCTATTATTCATAAACCCTCCTTAAAGTATAACCTTAACAACTAATTATCTTATAGCGTTTATTTTTTGTACAATTAAATATAACGCATAGCTTCGAGAGACCTAGGACATTTTATTGCCTCGTTACATTATATTATAAGGGGAATTTTAAGAAAAGTCTGAAAGTTCACTATAATTTCAAAAAACAAATATCGGGAGGTTTTAGTATAGTACTCCCGCCCTCTTATAGTCAATGTGTTGCACACAAAAACCCAAAAGGGAACTGTACTGAAATACATTTTCCTTTTGGGTTTTTTACCATCCTTCCACATTTTTATAAGCTGCCCTCGCGTACAATGATTGTATCCTCAATATATACAGTTTTTATGAATTTATTTCGTTCACAAATTTATCCGTACGGTTCTGAGCAGCCTGTGGTGGAATGGTTCTCCCCAGCATGTCATCACGGGAGATTCTCCAAAGAACATATTTAAGTCCCCCTGATATAATATCAGCCATTTTCATAACTGTTCCAAGGCGGGTATTCTGTAGTATCAAAAAATCCATAAAGCCGCTGAAATTCACAATTCCGGTTATATGCATGTCACCTATGGGCTGCAGATCCTTGTTAACAGCTGAACCTGGTTTTATAGGGCCCTGTCCCACAGTTATATGTCCTACATGGTCAACCTTGCCCAGACAGGCATCTACTGCAATTACAAACGGATCACGGTAGTTCTGGTATATCTGTTTAGTTATTTCCTCAAGATTCTTTGCATGGACAGGTATATCCAGATTTCCGAATACGTGAACATTTTCCCGTCGCATATTCTTTAATTTATGTCCTATAATGGGTCCAAGGCTGTCACCGGTTGACCGGTCGGTTCCAATACATACAAACACAATTTCACGATTTTTATTTGTTCTACATTCTTTTATCTGCTGGTATACCGCTTCTGAGAATAATGCAAAGGAATTTGCTGCAGCTGAATCAATATACTTCAGGTTAGTTATTTTTGTCCCGAAACTCATCCTAATCTCCATTTCCCAGCCCGTCAGCAACAAATCTGTTCGGGCAAATCTTAATTATTCATAGTATTGACAGAAATTAAACCGGTTAATATTTTTATAATGATTTCAGTTTTTTTAGAATAAACTATGTTAAAATATATGTAGTTTCGGTTGTTATCTATGATATTTTCCAAAGTTTTATTAGAGAGGTTGATTTTATTGCCACAAAAGTTTAAGAAGAAACTGGGTACTGAGG